>JBDSOJ010000189.1:0-19701 GCA_039914895.1 Gaiellaceae bacterium | reverse complement strand
CGGCGGACGAATCCAGATCGGCGACGAGGAGGTCACCAACAAGAGTTGCCGCGACTGCCTTGACGCAGGCCTCGGCCACATTCCCGAGGATCGCCAGCGCCGGGGGCTCGTACTCGACTTCTCGCTCGCCGAGAACATCGCCCTGCACGACTACGACCATCCGCCGGCATCGCGCTTCGGCTGGCTCTATCCGAAGCGCCTCGCCGAGAGGGCCGCGAAGCTGATCAAGGAGTTCGACGTGCGCGGCGGCGGCCCGCAGACGACGGCCGGGGGCCTCTCCGGCGGCAATCAGCAGAAGGTGATCCTCGCGCGCGAGATCGACCGCAACCCGAAGGTGCTGATCGCGGCGCAGCCGACGCGCGGCCTCGACGTCGGCGCGATCGAGTTCGTCCACCGCCGGCTCGTCGAGGAGCGCAACGAGGGCAGGGCGATCCTGCTCGTCTCGCTCGAGCTGGAGGAGATCCTCTCGCTCTCCGATCGGATCCTCGTCATGTTCGAGGGCGCGATCGTCGGCGAGTTCCCGCCGAGCGTCTCCGAGGAGCAGCTCGGTGTGGCGATGACCGGCGGCGGCCGGAAGGCGGCCGCGTGACGGAGCTCCCGCCGGAGGGCGGCGGCAAGGTCGAGAACCCGCGCGAGGGAGGCGACTACGCCCCGAGCGTCGCGTCGCGCTATGCGATCGCCCAGAAGGCCGGCGGCCTCCTCGTTCCGCTGCTGACGGTGATCGTCGCGTTCCTGATCGGCGGCATCGTCGTCTTCGCGACGACGGGCGACAACCCGCTCAGCACCTACAAGGCGATCTTCGAGGGCGCGGGGCTGAACTGGTTCATCGAGGTCGGCTCGTACGAGCTGCGCGTCCCGTTCACCGACGCGCACATCCCCTTCCCGTGGAACGTCGACGACATCGAGTCGACGGCCGCGTTCAACCTCCAGCAGACGCTGATCAACTTCGTCCCGCTCGTCCTCACCGGCCTCGCGGTCGGATTTGCGTTCAGGTGCGGGATGTTCAACATCGGCGGGCAGGGCCAGTACATCGCCGGCGCGGTGATCGCCGTCTGGGTCGGCTCCGAGCTGCCCGGGCTGCCCGGCGTCGTCCACGTCCTCGCCGCAATCGTCGCCGGCGCCCTCGTCGGCGCGATCTGGGCGGGGATCGCCGGCTTCCTGAAGGCGACGGTCGGGACGCACGAGGTGATCTCGACGATCATGCTCAACTGGATCGCGATCTGGGTCGGTGTCTTCCTCTTCGGGCTCGGCGGCCCGCTGCAGAACGACACCGAGCCGTTCGTCCCCGTCTCGAACGACATCCTCGACGAGTCGAAGCTGCCGATCTTCTGGGGCGACCCGTTCCTGCAGGCGCTCCACGTCGGCTTCTTCGTCGCCCTGGCGGCGCTCGTCGTCTACTGGATCACGCTCAACCGGACGACGCTCGGCTACGAGGTGCGAGCCGTCGGCTACAACCCGGAGGCGGCGCGGTACGGCGGCATCTCGGTCGCCCGCAACTACTTCCTCGCGATGGCGATCTCCGGCCTCTTCGCCGGGCTCGCGGGCGCGCTCGACACCGTCGGCTGGGCGTACCGGATCAACACGAACGACATCATGATCTCGTCGCAGATCGCGTTCGTGGGTATCGCCGTCGCGCTGCTCGGCCGCAACAAGGCGATCGGAATCGGGCTCGCGGCGATGCTGTTCGCCTCGCTCGTCACCGGCACCTCGACGCGGAACCTCGATCCGGAGATCTTCCGGCCCGAGCTGGCCTCGAACCTGACGGTCATGATCCAGGGGCTCGTCGTGCTCTTCGTCGGCGCCGACGTGTTGATCCTTTCGCTGCTCGGCCTGCGGCGGCGCCGGCGGCGGCAACAACACGCCGAGGCGGCGACCGAGTGAGCGAGCGCGTGCTCTCACGGCTTCCCGAGGGAGCCCGCGCCGTCGCCTGGCTCGGGATCCTCGTCGGCCTGCTCGCGTTCTGGGTCTCCCTGCCGCCGCTGAAGGTTCGCGAGCCGATCGTGCCGATCCTGATCGGGCTCGCAGGCGTCGGGATCGGGATCGGGGCGCTCAGGCGCGGCGGCGCCCGCCGGCTCGCCTGGGGCGCAGTCGTGATCGGAGTGCTCGGGATCGGGCTCGGCTACCTCGCGACGCGCTCGAGCGTGGCGCATCTCGACCAGGTGATCGTCTGGTCGGCGCTGATCGCGGCGATGCTCCGCTACGCGACGCCGCTCGCCTTCGCCGCGATGGGCGGCATCTTCTCCGAGCGTAGCGGCGTCGTGAACATCGGCCTCGAGGGGATGATGCTCTCGGGCGCGTTCTTCGGCATCCTCGGCGCCGACAAGCTCAACTCGTGGCCCCTCGGACTTCTGTGCGCGGCGCTCGCAGGTGGGGCGTTCGCGCTGATTCACGCCTTCTTCGCAATCCACCTGCGTGCCGACCAGATCGTCGGCGGCACCGCGATCAACTTCCTCGCGCTTGGGGTCACCGGCTACCTCTTCATCGACATCTACGGCGGCGAGGGGACGCCGCCGGACATCCCCGACATCCCGGACGTCCATCTGAACTTCCTCGAGGACTGGTACTTCGTCGGGCCCGTCCTCGGCCAGCTGAACCTGATGATCTGGCTCGCGTTCCTGACGATCCTCGCGACCTGGGTCGTACTCTTCAAGACGCCGGTCGGCCTGCGCATCCGCGCGGTCGGCGAGCATCCCCGCGCGGCCGACACCGTCGGGATCTCGGTCTACAAGACGCGCTATGCCGCCGTCGTTCTCTCCGGAGTCCTCGCCGCGCTCGGTGGGGCGTATCTCTCGATCGGCTTCGTCAACTCGTTCAACCAGAACATGACCGTCGGCAAGGGCTTCATCGCGCTCGCCGCGGTCATCTTTGGCAACTGGCGCCCGTGGGGCGCGGCCGCGGCGGCGCTCCTGTTCGGCTTCTCGAGCGCCCTCGCGCAGCGTCTGCCGGCGTACTCCGAGTCGGCGGCGGTGCTCTTCCAGGCGCTTCCCTATGTCCTGACGTTGATCGCGGTCGCCGGAGTGATCGGCCGCTCGATTCCGCCGGCAGCCGTTGGCCGTCCCTACAAGAAGCAATAGCGGCAGCCCGCCGCGCCCCGGCAGCGCGCGCGTGTCCGTTCTCGTCGGCCTGCTCGCGGTGGCGACGATGCCGGCGGCGATCGCGGCTACCCGCTGGCTGCGTGAGTACGAGCTGCTGCAGGCCGGCTTCGCGATCCCGGTCGCGGCGCTGTTCGGGCTCCTCGCGGTCGCGCTGGCCCGTCGCGCACGGTCGCGACTGGCACCGACGCTCGGACATCCGATAGGGACGCGAACCGCTCGGCTCGGACGTTTTCTGGGCCTGCTCGGCTTCGTGCTCGCGCTGACAGCCGCCGGATCGCTCGCCGTCTACTGGGTGCTCTCGGTGGTCGAGGGCTGAAATTCGTCGCATCCGGACCCGGCGGCTACGATGCCCCGGTGTTCGAGATCGGCAACAGCCTGCGCGAGGCCCGCCTCCGCCGCCACATCGAGTTCGTCGACGCCGAGCACGGGACGAAGATCCGCGGCAAGTACCTGCGCGCGCTCGAGGACGAGCGCTTCGAGCTGCTGCCGTCGCACACGTACATCAAGGGGTTCCTGCGCTCCTACGCCGACTATCTCGGCCTCGACGGCCAGCTCTACGTCGACGAGTACAACTCGCGCTTCGTCGTCGGGGAGGAGGACGCGCCCGTCCGGCCCCGGCGCGTGCCGGCCGCCAAGGCTCGGCGCTCCGACCGGCGCGAGTCGAACATCGTCCTGCTCGCGCTGACCTCGATCGCGCTCGTGACCGCCCTCGTGATCGTCGCCTGGCGCTTCGGCAGCCCCGAGGACGAGCCGGTGCACGGGCTGACGACCGCCGCGCAGGAACAGCGCCCGGTGGTACAGATCCCGCAGGCTGCAGGCACCGCCCGGCTGGAGCTGCGCGCTACGCGCGGGGACTCCTACCTCGTCGTGCGGCAGGGCAGCTCCCTCGGCGAGATCCGGTACAAGGGGACGCTCGAGCGCGGACAGAAGCAGCGCTTCGACGGCCAGGTGCTCTGGGTTCAGCTCGAGTCGCCTCAGAACGTGCTCGTGCGCCGAAACGGCAACCTGGTTCGGCTGCCGGCCGCGGTCAAGGCGCAGGGGGTCTTCGTGACGGCGAAGAAGATCTTCGCGGCCGACGCGACTTGAGCGGCGGCACCGGCCGTCGCCCACGCGCGGTCATCGTCGTCACGGGCAGCGAGCTCGTGCGCGGCGAGCGCACCGATCTGAACGGCCCGTTCCTGGCGCGCTCTCTGCTCGCGCTCGGACTCGAGCCCGCCCGCATCCATGTCGTCGGGGACGATCCAGCCGAGCTCGAGGCTGCGGTCGGAGAGGCCGTGGCCGGCGCCGACCTCGTCGCCACCTCGGGCGGCCTCGGCCCGACGCACGACGATCGCACGGTCAGGATCGTCGCCAAGGTCGCGGGCCTCGCGCTGCGGGTCGACGAGGGGCTGGAAGCGCAGATCGAGGGCGTCTCCCGACTGGTCGCCGAGCGGCTGAAGCGTCCCTACGCGGACTTCGGCGACGGCGTCACGAAGCAGGCGACGGTGCCGGTTCCGTCCACGATCCTCGGCCTCGCCGGCACCGCGCCCGGGCTCGTCGTCGAGGCGCACGGCACGCCCGTCGTGATCCTGCCCGGTCCGCCGTCGGAGCTGCAGCGGCTCTGGCCACGGGCGCTCGAGGCTCCGGAGGTGAGGCGCGTGCTCGAACGTGGCACGGCGCCGCTGCAGCGCACGCTGCGCTTCTTCGGCCCGGGCGAGTCGCAGGTCGCGCAGGCGTTCCAGGAGGCCGGCGGCGACGGCGATGGGCTCGAGGTGACGATCTGCGCCCGCAACTTCGAGATCCACGTCGACCTCCTCGCCGACCCCACTGCCGAGGCGCGGCTGCTCGCGCTCGAGTCCGGTCTCGAGGAGCGGCTCGGTCGCTTCCTCTACTCGAGCGACGGCCGCACCGTCGAGGAGCTGGTGCTCGACCGCTGCCGCGAGCGCGGCTACACGCTGGCGACCGCGGAGTCGTGCTCCGGTGGGCTCGTCGCTGCCGGACTGACGGCGATTCCCGGCTCGACGGACGTCGTCGCCGGCGGGATCGTCGCCTACGCGGACGAGGTCAAGGTCCGCGAGCTCGGTGTCGCCGCAGAGCTGATCGAGGAGCACGGCGCCGTCTCGGCGGAGGTCGCCGAGGCGATGGCGCGTGGAGCCCGCGAGCGGCTCGGCGTCGACGTCGCCGTCTCGGTGACGGGCATCGCGGGGCCCGGCGGCGGCACCGAGGAAAAACCCGTGGGGCTGGTGTTCTTCCACGCCGAGACGCCCGAGGCGAGCCGGGGCGGCAGCTTCAACTTCCCCGGCGACCGCGACTCGATCCGCCGGCGTTCGGTCGTCGCATCGCTCCAGCTCCTGCGGCGTCTTTTGGAACAGAATCGAGACAAAGCCGCATAGATTTGCCCGGTAGCGTTGGACGCGATGATCGCTTGCCGTCCGACGCTCTTGCTTTCCTTTCTTGTCTGCACCCGTCCGCAGCAGGCGACGCGGTGCTCGAATCGTTCGCTAGGAGGCTGATCAGATGAACCGCGAGGAAGCTCTCGACGTCGCCCTCGGGCAGATCGAGCGACAGTTCGGCAAGGGTTCGGTGATGAAGATGAGTGACCAGGCCCAGGTGCAGATCGGGGCGATCTCGACGGGGTCGCTTGTGCTCGATCTCGCGCTCGGCATCGGCGGGCTGCCGCGCGGCCGCGTCGTCGAGGTGTTCGGGCCCGAGAGCTCGGGCAAGACGACGCTCGTCTACCACGTGATCGCCGAGGCCCAGCGCCGCGGCGGCATCTGCGCGTTCATCGACGCCGAGCACTCGATGGACCCGCAGTACGCGCGCAAGATCGGCGTCAACATCGACGACCTGCTCGTCTCGCAGCCGGACACGGGTGAGCAGGCGCTCGAGATCACCGAGCTGCTCGTGCGCTCCGGCGCGCTCGACGTGGTCGCGGTCGACTCGGTCGCCGCACTGACGCCGAAGGCGGAGATCGAGGGCGAGATGGGCGACAGCCACATGGGGCTTCAGGCCCGGCTGATGAGCCAGGCGCTCCGCAAGCTCGCCGGAACGCTCAACCGCACCGACACGATCTGTCTCTTCACGAACCAGCTGCGCGAGAAGATCGGCGTCATGTTCGGCAGCCCCGAGACGACTCCGGGTGGCCGCGCGCTCAAGTTCTACGCCTCCGTGCGGCTCGACATCCGCCGGATCGAGACGCTCAAGGACGGCGCCGAGGCCTACGGCAACCGCGTCCGTGTCAAGGTGGTCAAGAACAAGGTGGCGCCGCCGTTCAAGCAGGCGGAGTTCGACATCATCTACGGCTCGGGCATCTCCTGGGAGGGCACGGTGCTCGACGTCGGGATCGAGCGGAAGATCGTCGCGAAATCGGGCTCGTACTTCAGCTTTGGCGACGAGCGGCTCGGCCAGGGACGTCAGAACGCAGCCTCGTTCCTGAAGGAGCATCCGGACCTCGTCCAGCAGATCCTCCAGCAGATCCAGGCACAGGCGGGCCCGGAGCAGACCGTCTCGGCGCGGCTGCTGCCGACCGTCGCCGGCGCGGAGGAGGTCACTCCGATCGTCGACGAGGTCGAGCTCGAAGTGGAGGTAGCGGAGGAAGCCGCCTCAGCGGCGTAAAGGTTGATCGTGTCGGAGCGGCCGGACGCCGTCGAACAAGCACTTCGGGCGCTCCGGCATCGTGACCGCTCGACCGCGGAGCTCGACGCGCGCCTGGCCCGACGGGGGGTGAGCGACCCCGAGCGGGAGCAGGCGCTCGAGACGCTCGCGCGGATCGGTTACCTGGACGACGAGCGCGTCGCTCGCACGCGGGCGGAACAGCTTGCGGCACGAGGCTCCGGCGACGCCCTCATCCGCCATGATCTCGAAGGCCGGGGGATCGCGGCCGACCAGGTGGCGGCCGTGCTCGCCGAGCTGGAACCCGAACCGACGCGCGCGGCCCGGATCGTCACGCGACGGGGACGGAGCGTCAAGACCGCTCGCTACCTGACCTCGCGCGGTTTCGGCGAGGACGCCCTCGCGCTGGTCGTTGCACAGGAGGACTGAGAAGCGATAGGATCAGGTGTGCTTCCATTCGATGTTTTTCCTGCACAAGCGCGTTTTTCCGAAAGCTTCTCAAACCTTGTCTCTCTTGACCACGCCGACCTTCGATCCCACGGACGCCCGGGAGGACTTCCCGGCTCGACCGTGATCTGACGCGTTAAGACCGGAGCGCGGCCATGCAGGCCGGCCTCGGATGTGAGCACCCGCGGCGCCCGTCGCGGAATCCACCTTCTCCCTCTGGAGGCAGGACGGCATGCTCACTACGGTTGCGGCGCTGCTGGGACTCGCGATCGGCGCGGCCGCGGCGACCGCGCTGCTGATGCTGCGAAGCGGGTCGCGGGTGCACGTGGCGGAGCGCGAGGCCGAGACGATCCGCAAAGAGGCCCAGATCGAGGCTCGCGAGCTGGCCGTGAAGCTGCGCGCGGAGATCGAGACCGAGGTGCGCGACCGACGCGCCGAGGTCGCCCGCATCGAGGAGCAGATCACGGCCGCCGAGCACGAGCTCGAACGAAAACAGACCGAGGTCGAGCGCCGCGAGCAGGGGCTGACCGATCGTGAGGTGCACGCCAGGCAGCTTCAGGATGACCTGAAAGCGGCGAGGGACAAGGCGCTCGGCGAGCTGGAGCGCGTCGGCGGCCTCACGGTCGCCGAGGCGAAGAGCCACCTGCTCGAGCGTTCGCAGGACCTGATCAGACACGAGCTCGCCCGGAGCGTGCGGCAGCAGGAGGAGGAGGCGCGCACGGAGTCTCGCCGGCGGGCCCGGGCGCTGATCGCCGATGCGCTCCAGCGCGTCGCCGCCAGCCACACAGCCGAGACCACCGTCACCGTCGTCGCGCTTCCGTCCGACGACATGAAGGGCCGGATCATCGGCCGTGAGGGACGCAACATCCGGGCGCTCGAACACCTGACCGGGGTCGACTTCATCATCGACGACACACCGCAGGCGGTCGTCCTCTCCTCGTTCGACGGACTGCGCCGCGAGATCGCGCGCACAACGCTAGAGAAGCTGATCGAGGACGGGCGCATCCACCCGGCGCGGATCGAGGAGATGTACTACCTCGCGAAGGCGGAGCTCGACGATCACGTCCGCCAGGCGGGCGAGCAGGCCGTCTTCGAGGCCAGGTGCGGCGAGTTCCACGAGGAGCTCGTCAAGGTGCTCGGCCGGCTTCGTTACCGGACGAGCTACGGCCAGCACGTGCTCAAGCACACGCTCGAGGTCGTGCACCTGGCCGGGATCATGGCGAGTGAGCTCGGCGCCAGCGTCAAGACGGCCAAGCGTGCCGCACTCCTCCACGACATCGGGAAGGCGATGACCCACGAGGTCGAGGGCTCCCACGCGATCATCTCCGCCCAGCTGGCGAAGCGCTACGGCGAGAGCCAGGGCGTCGTGCACGCGATCGAGGCACATCACCACGAGGTGCAGCCACAGACCGTCGAGGCGGTGCTGCTAATCGCCGCCGACGCGATCTCGGCGTCCCGCCCGGGGGCGCGCGGCGAGAGCCTCGAGCACTACATCAAGCGACTCGGCGCGCTGGAGGAGATCGCGACCGCGAAGCCGGGTGTCGCCAAGGCGTACGCGCTTCAGGCCGGACGCGAGATCCGCGTCATGGTCGAGCCGACGGAGGTCGACGATGACGGCGCCATCCTGCTCAGCCACGAGATCGCCCGCGAGATCGAGGACCAGCTCGAGTACCCCGGTCAGGTGAAGGTGATCGTGATCCGCGAGTCCCGCGCGACCGAGATCGCGAAGTAGAGGCGCCGGTACGATCCTGCGATGCGCCGCTACCACGTCACCACTTTCGGCTGCCAGATGAACGCCCACGACTCGGAGCGGATCAAGGGGATGCTCGAGTCGCTCGGCCTTGGTGAGGCGACCGCGCAGGAGGACGCTGACGTGCTCGTCTTCAACACCTGCACGATCCGCGAGAAACCCGACACGAAGCTCGCCGCCTACCTCGGCGATGCCGGCGCGCGCAAGCGGCAGAACCCCGACCTCGTCGTCGCCGTCGGCGGTTGCTTCGCGGAGGCGCAGCAGGAGCGGATCTTCGAGCTCTACCCGCAGGTCGACGTCGCCTTCGGCCCCGGCTCGATCCCGCACCTCGGCGAGTGGATCGGCGCCGGCGGAAACGCACCGCGCGGCCGGTTCGGGTCTCACGAGCACTTCGCCGGCGACCTACCGATGCACCGGGAGCGCGCGTTCTGCGCCTGGGTGCAGGTGTCGATGGGGTGCAACTCGAAGTGCGCGTACTGCATCGTCCCCGCCGTGCGCGGGCGCGAGCAGAGCCGGCGGCCGGGCGAGATCGTCGCCGAGGTGACGCGCCTCGCAGCGGACGGCGTCAGGGAGATCACGCTGCTCGGCCAGAACGTCAACTCGTGGGGCCGTGACCTCCGGCCCGACCTCGACACGGAGTTCGGCGAGCTCCTGCGCGCCTGCGACGCGGTCGAGGGGATCGAGCGAATCCGCTTTACAAGCCCGCATCCGAAGGACTTCCGCGACCCCGTGATCGCGGCGATGGCCGAGTGCGACGCCCTCTGCGAGCAGGTCCACCTGCCGCTGCAGTCCGGATCGAACCGGATCCTGAAAGCGATGCGCCGTACCTACGACCGCGACCGCTATCTCCGGCTGGTCGCGAAGCTGCGCGACGCGATTCCCGGCCTCGCGCTCGGAACGGACGTGATCGTCGGCTTTCCCGGCGAGACGGAGGATGACTTCCGGGAGACGCTCGCGGTCGTCGAGGAGGTGCGCTACGACAGCGCCTTCACCTTCATCTACTCACCCCGCCACGGAACGGAAGCGGCCACGATGTCCGGCCAGGTGCCGGAGAAGGTCAAGCACGAGCGCCTCGAGCGGCTGGTCGAGGTCGTGCAGCGGATCGCCGCCGAGAACAACTCGGTGCGCGTCGGCACCGTCGAGGAGGTGCTCGTCGAGGGACTCAGCCGCACGGACTCGACATTGCTACGCGGCCGCACGCGCGGGAACGTGATGGTCAACTTCGCCGGCGACGCACAGCCGGGCGACCTCGCTGACGTCCTGATCGACGGCTCCACCTCGATGACGCTTCGGGGCGCGCAGCGGACTGCGGTGGCAGCGTGAAGGTGCTCCTCACCGGCTCGTCGGGCCAGATCGGCACCAACCTCGCGCTGCGGCTCCTCGCCGACGGGCACGAGGTGTTCGGGGTCGACCAGCGTGTGAACACCTGGACGAACGAGTTTCAGTACCTGCTCCAGGATCTGTCCGGGCAGTACCCGGCAGCTCCGGACGGCATCGGCGGCGTCCCGTATCCCGAGTCGGACATAGTCGTCCACCTCGCCGCGCACGCGAAGGTACACCAGTTGGTCGCACAGCCACACCGCGCGCTCGAGAACACGATGATGACCTTCAACGTCCTCGAGTACTGCCGCCAGCGCCGCCTGCCGCTCGTCTTCTCGTCGACGCGGGAGGTCTACGGCGACGTTCACCGCTTCGAGGGTTACGGGGAGGAGACCGCCGACTTCGCCTTCACCGAGAGCCCGTACTCCGCGTCGAAGATCGCGAGCGAGGCCTTCATCTACGCCTACGCGCGCTGTTACGGCCTCAAGTATCTCGCGTTCCGGTTCTCGAACGTCTACGGGCGCTACGACAACGATTTGCACCGGATGTCGCGCGTGCTGCCGCTCTTCATCCACTCGATGTCGCGCGACGAGCCGATCACCGTCTTCGGCGGCGCCGACAAGGTGCTCGACTTCACCTACATCGACGACTGCGTCGACGGGATCTCGCGCGGGATCGAGGCGCTCGCCGAGGGTCGCGTCACGAACGAGACGATCAATCTTGCCTTCGGCGAGGGCAACACGCTCGTCCGCGCCGCCGAGCTGATCGCCGGCGAGCTCGACGTCGAGCCGAGGATGACGATCGCGCCGTCGCTGCTCGGCGAGGTGACCCGCTACGTGGCCGACATCCGCAAGGCGCGTAACCTGCTCGGCTGGGAGCCGCAGGTGCCGCTCGACGAGGGGATCCCGCGAGCGGTCGCCTGGTTCCAGGAACACCGCGCCGCGCATCCGGACGAGAACCGGCCGGTCGTGAACGAGGGCGACTCGGTTGGCTGGAAGGCTGTTGCCGCCAGCGCAGGATGAGCGTCCGCGGGAGCGTACGCCCATCGCGCACAGACCCCTGAAGGGGGCCGCAAGCGCCCCCGGCGTCGCCATTATCGGCGTTTTCGGCCCGACGGCGGCCGGGAAGACGGCTGTCGCCGAGGCGATCGCGGAGCGGATTCCGGCGGAGCTCGTCTCGGCCGACTCGATGCAGGTCTACCGGGGGCTGCCGATCCTGACGAACCAGGACGCCGGCGCGCGGCTCGTGGGGATCTGGCCGCTCGACCGCCAGGGAACCGTCGGCGAGTTCCAGCGGCTCGCACACGACGCGATTGACGAGATTTGTGCCGCCGGGAGGACGCCGATCGTGGTCGGCGGCTCCGGGCTCTGGTTCCAGGCGGCGCTGACCGACGTGGCGCTGCCCCGCGAGGTGCCGCCTGGCGCGCGTGCACGCTGGGAGCGCCTCTACGACCGCCGCGGCGCGCCGACGGCGCACGGGATTCTCGAGCGTCGCGACCCGCGCGCCGCCGAGCGGATCCATCCGAACGACCGCAAGCGGGTTGTCCGCGCGCTCGAGCTCTGGCGGGCGGGAGCGACGCTTGTGCCCGAGCAGCCGCGGCTCTGGACGGCCGCGACACGCCTGCCGACGCTCGTCGTCGGTCTCGATGTCGCCCGCGAGACGCTCTCCGCCCGCATTCGGGCTCGCATACACACGATGTTCGAGCAGGGGGTCGAGGAGGAGGTGCGCAACGCCGGCGAGGTGGCGCCGCAGGTGCTCGGGCTCGACGCTGTCCGGACGCTGCCGCGCGAGCAGGCGATAGCGGAGCTGGAGCGAGGCAGCGTCCGCTTCGCGGCGTACCAGCGCAAGTGGATGCGCCGGATCCCGGGCATCGTCATGATCGACGCGGACCGGCCGGCGGGGGAGGTGGCGGATGCGATTCTGGAAGTGGCAGGCACTGGGTAACAGCTACGTGATCCTGGAGCGGGAGGAGCTCGGGGAGCCGCTGGACTCGGCGCTCGCGAAGCGGCTCTGCGACGTGCGCTACGGCGTCGGCTCCGACGGCGTCGTCGAGGTCGTCGGAGCGAACGGGGCGCGGGCGGAGATCGTGATCTGGAACCCCGACGGATCGGTCGCCGAGTTCTCGGGCAACGGCAGCCGCATCGCCGCCGCCTGGCTCGGGACGCGCGCGGGGACGCCACAGGTCACAATTGGCGTCGCCGGTCGCGTCTATCCGGCCGCGATCCGTGACGACGGCACGGTCGCGATGGGCGTCGGCGACGTCGAGGTGGGGGAGACCGAGACGATCGAACTCGGCGACGAGCTCGTCGAGCTGACCGCCGTGTCGGTCGGGAACCCACACGCCGTCGTGCGCAGCCCGGCAGAGCGCGAAGAGCTGCTCCGGCTCGGTCCGCAGATCGAGACGCACGAGCGCTTCCCCGGGCGGACGAACGTCCAGTTCGTCCAGGTCGACGGGCCGAACGAGCTGACCGTGCTCGTCTGGGAACGCGGGGCGGGGGAGACGAGCGCGTCCGGCTCGAGCGCCGTCGCTGCCGCGGCGGCCGCGGTCACGAACGGTTGGTGCGAGAGCCCCGTCACCGTGCGCATGCCCGGCGGCGAGCTCCGCGTCGAGCTGGACGACGAAGCGCGGATCACCCTCGTCGGGCCGGCCGTCGCGATCTGCTTCGGCGAGCTCGTTCTCTAGACGGCGAGCTCGAACTCGCGCAGCGTCTCGTTCAGGCTCAGCCGCTCGTCGTGCGACTCCTTGCGCCAGCCGATGATGAGCGCACAGTCGAGCTGGTACGTCCCGGCGGGGAACTCCTTCGGCCGCGTGCCCGGCACGACGACCGCGCGCGGCGGCACCGAGCCGCGGTGCTCGACGGGCTCGGAGCCGGTGACGTCGATCACCGGCACGCTCGCGGTCAGCGAGACGTTCGCGGACAGGATCGCGCCCGCGCCGATGCGCACGCCCTCGGTGACGATGCAGCGCGAGCCGAGAAAGGCGCCGTCCTCGACGATCACCGGGGTCGCGTTCGCCGGCTCGAGCACGCCGCCGATGCCGACGCCGCCGGCAAGGTGGACATCGGCGCCGATCTGCGCGCACGAGCCGACCGTGGCCCACGTGTCGACCATCGTGCGCGGCCCGACCCAGGCGCCGATGTTCACGTAGCCGGGCATCAGCACGACGCCCTCGGAGAGAAACGAGCCGTAGCGGGCGACGCCCGGCGGGACGACGCGAACGCCGGCGGGCGGCACTTTCAGCGGGATCTTGTCCTGAAAGGAGAAGGGGCCGACGGTGATCGGCTCGACCTTGCGGAGGCGGAAGTACTCGAGGATCGCCTCCTTCGCCTCGACGTCGACGACCCAGCTGTCGCCCTGCTTCGCGGCGACGCGCCGCTCACCCTTGTCGAGCGCCTCGACGATCTCGAGCGCGAGCTCCGGTGTCACAGGACGCGCTCCAGAACCGCGACTGCCTCCGCGCACTCCTCTTCAGAAAGAACGAGCGCAACCCGGACGTACCCCTCGCCGGCGGCACCGAGGTAAGAGCCCGGAGCGACGAGGATGCCATCCCCGAGCAGGCGCTCCGCGAACGCCTCCGACGTCTCTCCCGCGGGAACCTCGGCCCAGAGGTACATCGTCGCCTCGCTGCCCGCGACGCGGATCCCCTTGCGCTCGAAGAGGTCGAGGAAGAGCGTTCGCTTGCGGGCGTAACGTGCCCGCGTCGCGACGACGTGCTCCTCGTCGCCCCAGGCGACCACGGACGCGCGCTGGACGAACTCCTGCGGCGCTGTCCCGACGGTCGGCCGGAACGCCTTCAGCGCCGCGATCAGGGCCGGATCGCCCGCCGCGAAGCCGCTCCGGTACCCCGTCATCGAGCTCCGCTTCGAGAGCGTGTTGAAGACGACGACGTTCGTCCGGTCGGCCAGCTGCAGCGCCGAGGCGGGCGGCTCCTCGAACCAGAGCTCGGTGTAAGCCTCGTCGGAGGCGATCACGAACCCGTGCTCGCGCGCCAGTGCCGCCAGCCGCTCGTAGAAGGCGAGCGGTGCCGTCACGCCGGTCGGGTTGTTCGGATAGTTGACCCAGAAGACCGCGAGGCGAGCCCACGTCTCGTCGTCGATCGCGTCGAGGTCGGGGAGGAAGCGGTTCGACTCGAGCAGCGGCAGCGCCAGCGGCCGTGCGTGCGCGAACAGCGCGCCTCGCTCGTAGACCGGGTAGCCGGGATCGGTGTACGCCACCGTGTCGCGCGCTCCCTCGGCGTCGACCACCGCGAGCGCGAAGGAGAAGATCGCCTCCTTGCTGCCGAGCGTCGGGACGATCTCGGTGTCCGGGTCGAGCGTGGTGCCGAAGCGGCGCTCCGCCCACGCCGCGATCGCCTCCCGCAGCTCGGGTAGTCCCACCGCCGCCGGATAGCCCATCCGATCGCGCAGCCCGTCGACGAGTGCCTGCCTGATCCTCGGGTCGGTCGGCTCGCGCGGGTCGCCCATGCCGAAGTCGAGCACCTCGATGCCGCGCTCGCGCACACGCTGCGCTGCCTCGTTCAGGCGCACGAACGGGTACGTCGGCTGGCGCTCGAGGATGGGGGAGACGGGCACGCTCAGACCGTACCGGTGACGAAGCGCCAGAGGGCCGTGAATGCCCGCTCCAGCGACGCGATCTCGACCTGCTCATCCCGCCGGTGGGCGTAACGCGTCGCGCCGGGGCCGAAGTTGACCGCGTCGATGCCCCGAGAGGTGAAGTCGGCGACGTTCGTCCATGCCTGCTTCGGCTCGAGTGCGAGCTCGCCCGCGGCTCGCAGCCGCTGGACGAGCGGCGAGTCGGTGACGACGCGCGCAGGCGGCGAATCGCCTGCATGCTCGTAGGTCGCTCCCTCGGGCAGGAGGCTGCGGAGGTAGGCGTCCGCGCTGGACGGGGAGCGGTCCGGTGCGTAGCGAAAGTTCACGTTCGCGTCGACGCGGTCTGGGATCACGTTGGTTGCGATTCCGCCCTCGATCCGGGTGACACTCGCCACCTCGGTGAACGTGAGCCCGCCGATCTCGACCGGGCGCGGCTCGATCGCCGCGTACGCGCGGAGCCCGTCGAGCGCCTTCTCGATCGCGTTCTCGGCGCTCCACGGCCGCGCCGAGTGGCCGCTGACGCCGTGGAAGGTGATCGTCGCGTTCAGGTTGCCAAGACAGCCGGCCTGGATCGTGCAGTCGGTCGGTTCGAGCAGGATCGCGAGCTCCGCCTCGTGCACGACGCGCGATGTGTCGAAGAGATGCGGCAGTGGGCTGAACTCGGCCGGCAGCTCCTCCTTGCCGAAAGCGAGCAGCGCCAGGTCGACCTCAGATTCGACGCCCTCCGCGTCGAGAGTCCGGGCCAGCTCGAGCATCGTCGCGAGCCCGCCCTTCATGTCGCTCGCGCCGAGCCCGACAACAGCGCCGTGCTCGATCCGCCCCGGGACGTTCTCCTGCGCCGGAACGGTGTCGTAGTGGCCGGCGAGCACGACGAGCGGCCTGCCCTCGCGCCGCGGGCGCGCCCAGACGAACGCGTCCTCGCTCTCGTACTCCGGTAGGAACGAGTCCGGCACGAGCGCACGCACGTGTGCGGCGATCGCAGCCTCGTGCCGGCTCTCGGAGGGGATGTTCACCAGCTCGAGCGTGCGCTCGGCCAGCCGGTTCGCCAGCTCGGACATTGGGCGCAAGCGTGGCACAATCCCCGGAGTGACGACGCGCCAGAGAGCCGGCTCGGGAGTCGAGCCCGAGCGCGGGCTCGTACTGGCCGTGCTTCCGCGCTCCGCCGACTCCGAGGAAGAGCTCGGCGAGCTGCGCGAGCTTGCTCGCACCGCCGGCGTCGAGCCGATCGCGGAGCTCGTCCAGCAGCGCGCGCACCCCGATCCGCGCACGTACGTCGGCAAGGGGAAGCTCGAGGAGCTGAAGCGGGCCTATGAGGAGGCCCGTGCCGAGGTGCTGCTCGTCGACGGCGAGCTCGACCCGACGCAGCAGAAGACGCTCGAGAACGCCCTCGAGGCGCGTGTCGTCGACCGGACTCAGCTGATCCTCGACATCTTCGCCCAGCACGCGAGCAGCGCCGAGGGAAAGCTGCAGGTCGAGCTGGCGCAGCTCGAGTACAACCTGCCGCGGATGCGCGGGATGTGGCAGCACCTTGAGCGTCTCGGCGGCGGCACCGGCGCGCTCGGTGCGGGCGTCGGCACGCGCGGCCCAGGCGAGTCGCAGCTCGAGACTGACCGCCGGATCGCACGGCGGAAGATCTCGCTGCTGCGGCGGCGGCTGAAGGAGGTCGGCAAGCATCGCGCGACCCGGCGGAAGGAGCGCGCGGCCAGCGGCACGCCCACGGTCGCACTCGCGGGCTACACGAACGTCGGCAAGTCGACGCTCCTGAACGCCCTCACCGGCGCCGAGGTCAGCGTCGAGAACCGCCTCTTCGAGACCCTCGATCCGACCACGCGCGGCTTCGAGCACGATGGCAAGCGCTATCTCATCACCGACACCGTCGGCTTCATCAGGCGGCTGCCGACGCAGCTCGTCGAGGGCTTCGCGTCGACGCTCGAGGAGACGCTCGTCGCCGACCTCGTCCTGCACGTGCTCGACGCCGCCGAGGCCGACGAGCGGCTCGATGAAATGATCGATGCCGTCGACTCGGTACTGCACGAGATCGGCGCCGACGACGTCCCGGTTGAGCTCGTGCTGAACAAGATCGACCGGGTCAACCCGCTCGGACGGCGGCGGCTCTCGAACCGGTTCCCGGGCTCGCTCCAGCTCTCGGCGACCACCGGGGAAGGCGTCGAAGAGCTGCGCGGGCGGATCGCGACGCTCTTCGCCGATCGCTACGAGGACGTCCGGCTGCTGTTGCCGTACGAGGAGGGCGGCAAGCTCGCCGAGCTGTACGCGCTCGGCGCGCCGATCGACGAGCGCGAGGACTCCGAGGAAGGTGTGCTCGTGCGCGCGCGACTCCCCCGGCGCGAGGTGCGGCGCTTCGCCCGCTATCTCGTCGCCGACGCGGCCGACTAACGAGTGTCGCCGCTGCCGTGCAGGGCGCTGCGGCGCTGCCGCGACGCGAGCTTCGCCAGATTCGCCTCGGCGAGCTCGCCGAGCTCGAGCCCCGCTTCCGTCGCCAGCTGAGCGACGTACCAGAGCACGTCGCCGAGCTCTGCCGCCAGGGCGGCTCGCCGCTCGTCGGTGAGCACACCGCCGTCGTCGCGAATCGCCTTCTTGATCTTCTCGGCCGTCTCGCCGGCCTCGCCGCACAACCCAAGCGCCGGATAGACGAGATTTTCGCCGAGCTGGGGATAGACTGCGGTTTCCCGCGAGAGCCGCTGATACTCGGAGAAGTCCACCTGCCAACCCTACTCGCCGTGCCGGATCGCACCTCAAGTTGATCCGAGCGGAGCCGCGTATCCGTGTCTCAGCGCTCCTGCGTTGGGGTGATGGCGTCCTGCTTTGCCGGCACGAGAAGCGTGGCCGGGACGTCTGGCTGCTTCCCGGCGGCGGCGTGCACTCGGGCGAGACGCTGATGGATGCACTCGAGCGGGAGATCCGGGAGGAGGTCGGGATCGAGCCGCCGCGGTTCGAGGGGCCGATCGCGCTCGTCGACTCGATCGCGCCGAAGGGTGCGCTCGTGACGAAGCACGTCGTTCACATCATCTTCGCGGGAGATCTCGACGGCTCGCTCGAATCGGTCGCCTCGCAGGACGAGGCGGTGCGGGGCCACCGGCTCTTCGCGCTCGACGAGCTCGCCGGCGTCGTGCTCCACCCGCCGATCCAGCGCTTCCTGCAGCGCTGGCAGTCGGGGGATCCGGCGGTCTATCTTGGTGCGTTGTGGACCCCGTGAAGGATCTCCTCGGTCTGACGGCCGACTACGCCGCCCAGTTCCTCGGGTCGCTCGACGAGCGCCCGGTTGGTTCGAAGGCCACGATCGAGGAGCTGCGAGCCGGTCTCGGCGGGCCGCTCCCCGTGCAAGGCGCCGACGACGTCCAGGTGATCGCGGACCTGATCGCGGCGGCCGAGCCCGGCGTGACCGCGACCCCGGGCGGGAGGTACTTTGGCTTCGTCATCGGCGGTGCGCTGCCGGCGGCGCTGGCGGCCGACTGGCTCACGTCGACCTGGGATCAGAACGCGGGCCTCTATGTGATCGGTCCGAGCGCCGCCGTCGTCGAGGAGGTCGCGCTCGAGTGGGTGCGTGAGCTCCTGCACTTGCCCGAGGGTGCGTCGGCCGGGTTCGTCACCGGCTGTCAGATGGCGCATGTGACGGCCCTCGCGGCTGCGCGCCATCACGTGCTCGAGCGGGCGGGCTGGGACCTGCTGAGCGACGGACTCCAGGGTGCACCGCGCATCCGCGTGCTCGTGGGGAGCAGCGGCACGTGACGATCGACCGCGCGCTCCGCTATCTCGGCATCGGCACACGCCAGATCGAGTCTGTCGCCGCCGACGAGCAAGGCCGGCTCCGGCCCGAGGCGCTCCGAGCCGCGCTCGCCGGCGCAGGTGGTTCAACGATCGTCTGTGCCCAGGCGAGCGACGTGAACTCCGGTTGCTTCGATCCGCTCGACGAGATCGCCGACGCCGTCGAGGATTCCGGCGCTTGGCTGCACGTGGACGGCGCGTTCGGCCTCTGGGCGAGCGCGTCGCCACGTTTCCAGCACCTCACCGCAGGGGTCGAACGCGCCGACTCCTGGGCGACCGACGGTCACAAGCTGCTGAACGTGCCGTACGACTCGGGGATCGCCTTTTGCGCGCATCCGGGCTCGCATCGGGCGGCGATGTCGGTCAGCGCCAGCTACCTCGAGCAGAGCGATCCCGACGCGGCGCGCGACCAGCTGGACTGGACGCCGGAGTTCTCCCGACGCGCGCGGGGGTTCCCGATCTACGCAGCGTTCCGCGCCCTCGGTCGCGACGGGATCGCCGCGATGGTCGAGCGCTGCTCCGACCACGCGACCCGCTTTGCGGAACTGCTCGGCTCGGAACCCCGCGTCGAGATCCTGAACGAGGTCGTGCTCAACCAGGTGCTGGTGCGGTTCGGCGACGACGACACTGTCACGCGCGCGACGATCGCGGCCGTGCAGGACGAGGGCACATGCTGGCTCTCGGGCACGGTCTGGCAGGGCAAGGCCGCGATGCGGATCTCGGTCTCGAGCTGGCGGACGACCACCGAGGACGTCGAGCGCTCGGTCGGCGCGATCCTGGCGGCGGCAGCAGTCTCGGCCTAGAGCGCCTTCCAGAAAACGGTCGTGTCGCAGAGCCGCCCGTCCGGGTAAAGGGCGTAGTTGGGAACCACGCCGACCGTCGTCCAACCGAGCCGGTCGTAGAGGCGCGCGGCGTCGCCGCCGGTCACTGCATCGAGCACGAGCAGCGTCTTGCCCTCGGCACCGGCCTCGATTTCGGCCTGTGCCATCAGCCGCCGCGCGATGCCGCGCCCGCGTGCAGAGCTGTGGACGAGCAGCTTCGCGATCTCGGCGCGGTGCGGCTGATTCGGCGGCATCGCGAGGATCACCTGAACGGTGCCGACGAGCTCATCCGCCGCGAACGC
>JBDSOJ010000165.1:0-11080 GCA_039914895.1 Gaiellaceae bacterium | reverse complement strand
AGATGTCGCCCGGCGCCTCGCGGGTGAAGATCTCGATCGAATCCTGGTCGCCGAGGTAGTCGGAGCCCTTGACCGTGTCGAACGCGTGGCTCTCGGGGCTGTCGTCGCCGGCGTTTCCGAGCGCCGCATTGATACCGCCCTCGGCGGCGCCGGAGTGGCTGCGAGTCGGGTGCAGCTTGGAGACGATCGCGACGTCCGCGCCCGCATCGTGTGCCTCGATCGCGGCGCGCATGCCAGCGCAACCGGCCCCGATCACGAGTACGTCGTGCTTTGCGTCCACCTGCGCTGACGTTATCGGAAGGGCTCTCGTTCGCGCGTCACCAGCGCCTCCGCCGGCGGGCGGCCCCCAGCTGGAGCCGCGTTCATACACGAAATCCGTGCTACACTGGATTCGTGGCGAATCTGACGCTGACGATCGACGACGGGTTGCTGAGAGCGGCGCGCATCCGCGCACTCGAGCAGGGAACGTCGGTCAACGCCCTCGTGCGCCTCTACCTCGAGCACTTTGCGGGCGAGACGCGTGCGTCCGAGGCGGTGGCAACGTTCCTCGAGCGTTCAGCTCGATCGGCGGCGTCCAGCGGGCCTGAAGGCCGGGCCTGGACGCGCGACGAGCTGCATGAGCGCTAGAGCCCTCGTCGATACGAACGTCCTCGTCTACTCGGTCGACGTCGGCGAACCGGAGAAGCGTGAGATCGCGCGCGCGCTGCTCGCCGATCGCGCCCGCGATCTCGTCCTCAGCGCGCAGGTCCTCTCCGAGTTCTACGTCGTCGCGACGCGCAAGCTCGACGAACCGCTGCCTGCCGCGGAGGTTGCCGCGTACGTCGACGCCCTGAGCGCGTTACCGATCGTGGTGACCGACGCCGCTCTCGTCCGCGACGGCATCAGGATGAGTCGCGAAGCGCGGATCTCGTTCTGGGACGGGCTGATCGTCGCCGCTGCCCGCGCCGGCGGCTGCGAGACGGTACTGACGGAAGACCTCGCCGCCGGCTCGACGATCGGAGGCGTCCGGATCGAGAACCCGTTCGCGGCATAGGCGTGTCAGCCACGCACGGTGATCTCTACACCGGCATGAACGGGAGCGAGAGTCAAGCTTGCCCGAGAGCAAACCTGACAACTCTCCATTCCACCCGTGTCCGGAGCGGGCCCCCAGCCCGCCCCGGACGCGGATCGCCTACGACGCGGCGCAGACCGCGTACGGCGTCATGCTGGCCGCGGCGAAATCGGTGTTCAACACGGTCACCGTCCATCCGGCGCCGCCAGCTGTAGGTTTGGATTCGGCGATCAGGACGACGCTCGACGTCGGATCTGCAAGCGACACTCCGCCGCCGACTGCGACCTTGCCCGCGGGACAGTTCGCGACGCCGACAACGTCGTAGTCGCTGTCGGCGATCCCTATTGGCGGGGCGGTGACGATCTCGTAGCCCGCGAGACCGCCGTCGGCGCCATCGGCACCGTCCGCGCCGGCAGGCCCTGCCAGCCCCTGCGGCCCGGTCGCGCCGACGGTGCCCTGCGGCCCGGCAGGTCCAGCCGGGCCTCGCACCAGGCCCGCGTCGACGAACGCCGTGCCGTTCCACACGTGCAGGTGGCCGGTTGCGGTGACGATGTACGCGTCGCCGACCGACGCCGAGGCGGGCAGGTCGGCCGTGTCGGCCACCGACCCCGTGACGCGTAGCCCCGCGCCCATCTCGCCCTGCGGCCCCTGGGAGCCCTGCGGCCCCTGGGCTCCGGTCGGACCGGCCGCACCCTGCGGCCCAGGAGCACCTGTCGCTCCCTGCGGGCCGGCCGGCCCCGCCGGCCCGGCGATCCCCTGCGCACCGCGCGGACCGCCGTCGCCCTGCAACGAGGAGAGCATGGCTGCGCCGAGGTCGGTCCGCCTGATCGTGCCGTTCTGGATGTCGCGGGACTGGATCGTCCCGTCCTTGATCTGCGACCCGGTGATCAACGCCTCAACGCCCGCCGTCCCGGCGGTGGCAACAGCGAGGGCGGCCGCCGCACCGGCGACAAGAAGAACCGTGCGCCTCATTTCGTGCTCCTTCCTCCCGCGCCGCCGCGAGGCGGGCGGTTCGTCGTCCGCAGCGCGTCGAGGTATCTGAGGTAACGCTGGATCTCCCTGATCAGCGCCTCCACCTCCGCGACGCGCCCCGGCTTGTCCATGGGGCGATCGTGCGCGGCGCCGCTCACACAGCGCTCACACCCGGCTCATTTGGAAACGCTTGTCTTCGGTGTTACAAGGAGGCCATGCAGATCCGTCTGCTCGGCCCGCTCGAGGTCCGGGACGGGGGGCGCGTGATCGCGCTGCCCCGCCGGCAGCAGCGTGCGCTGCTGGCCGCCCTCGCGCTGCGGGCGGGCGAGGTCGTCTCGACCGACCGGCTCATCGCAGACCTCTGGGGCGAGAGCGCGCCCGCATCGGCGACCGGGTCTCTACAGAACACCGTGTCGGCGCTGCGAAAGCTGATCGGGCGCGACGCCCTCTTGACGCAGGCGCCCGGCTACCGGCTTGCCGTCGGGCGGGAGGCGGTCGACGTCAACCGCTTCGAGCGGCTCCTGACCGAGGCGCGCGTGCCGGACCCGGCGACGCGCGCGCGGCTGTTGCGCGAGGCGCTCGAGCTCTGGCGCGGGCCGGCGCTCGCCGACCTCGAGGAGGAGGACTTCGCGCGGCTCGAGGCCGCGCGCCTCGACGAGCTGCGAGTGACGGCCCTCGAGGAGCGGATCGACGCGGAGCTCGAGCTCGGCCGGCACGCCGGGCTCGTCGGCGAGCTGGAGCAGCTCGTCGCGACGCATCCTCTGCGCGAGCGCCTCCGCGGCCAGCTGATGCTCGCCCTCTACCGCTGCGGCCGCCAGGCCGAGGCGCTCGAGGTCTACCGCGCGGCGCGGCTTGCGCTCGCGGACGAGCTCGGGCTCGATCCCTCGCCGGAGCTGCAGGAGCTGGAGCGGAGGGTGCTGCGCCAGGATCCCGAGCTGGCCGCGCCCGCGGAGGTCACGGACAGCGCGCCCGCTCGGGAGCTGTCCGAGCTAAGGCTCGTCACCGTCCTCGCGGCGACACCGCCCAGCGCCGACGACCCCGAGCAGCACCGCCGGCGGCTCGACGAGACGCTGACGTCCGTGCGGGACGTGCTCGACCGGCACGGCGGCACGCTCGAGCGCTTCGGCCCAGAGGGGCTCGTCGCGGTCTTCGGCGCCGAGGGTCCGGAGGACGACGACGCGATGCGCGCGGTTCTGGCCGCGCGGGAGCTCGGCCTGCCGGCCGGGATCGCTACCGGGGAGGTCGTCCAGGGGGCCGGCGCGGTCGTCACCCGCGCCGTCGAGCTCGCCCGCGTCGGCGGGATCAGTCTCGACAAGCGCACGCACGCGCTCGTTCGCGCCGAGCGACGCCTCGACATGCCGTTCATGGGCCGCGAGGACGAGCTCGCGCGCCTTCGCACCGCGCTTACGGCCGCGCGCGGAGCCGGCCGCTGCCGCGTCGTCACCGTCGTCGGCGAGCCCGGGATCGGCAAGACGCGCCTCGCGCGGGAGCTGGCGCTCCGCGAGGGCGCGGGGACGACGGTGCTCGTCGCACGCTGCGTCGCTCACGGTGACGGCGCCACCTTCCTGCCGCTGCTCGGGGCGCTCCGCCGGGCCGAGCCGGAGGGCGCGCTCGCTGGAGAGCCCGACGCCGACCTCGTGCTCGCCCGCCTCGGCGCGCTCGCCGAAGGCGCGCCGACCGCGCCGCTCGGCGAGTCGTACTGGGCCGTTCGCCGGCTGCTCGAGGCGCTCGCCCGGACGCAGCCTGTCCTGCTCGTACTCGACGACGTTCACTGGGCCGAGCCCGCGCTCGTCGACCTGGTCGACTACCTCGCCGACCGCACCGACGCGCCACTGCTCGTGCTCTGCCTCGCCCGGCCCGAGCTGGAGCGGACACCGGGCGATCCGCTCACCCTCGGCCCGCTCGGCGAAGACGACGCGCGCGCGATCGTCGCCGGCACCGCCGAGGTCGATGACATGACGCGCGAGCAGATCGTCGAGCTCGCCGAGGGCAACCCACTCTACGCCGAGCAGCTCGCCTCGTTCGCGGCCGAGGGCGGCGAGGGGCTGCCGCCGACGCTCGAGGCGGTGCTTGCAAGCCGCCTCGGCCGGCTGGCCCCGTCTCAGCGTACGGTCTTGCAACGAGCCGCGGTGGTCGGCCGCGAGTTCTCGCTCTGTGCCGTCGCCGCTCTCTCCGGCGGCGAGGTCGCGCGGGAGCTGCTCGCGCTCTCACGCGCCAGCTTCGTCCACCCCGCCGCGGCCGCCGATCCGGGTGACGACGGCTACACGTTCCATCACGTCCTGCTCCGCGACGCCGCCTACGCAGGCCTGACGAAAGCCGACCGCGCCGGTCTGCACGAGCGCGCCGCCGCCTGGCTCGACCGCGACGGGTCGGGCGACGACGCGCTCGCGGGCTACCACCTCGAGCAGGCCGTCCGCTACCGCCGCGAGCTCGGCGAGGACGCCGACGAGCTGGCTGCGGCCGCGGGGGAGCGCCTCGGCGAGGCAGGGATGCGCGTTTGGCGTCAGAACGACGTAGCCGCCGCGGTCGGGTTGCTGGGACGAGCGGTTGTACTACTCCCCGCGGGAGAGCTTCGCGGAGAGCTTCAATGGGAGCGAGCGATTGCGCTCCGGCTCAGAGATCGACTCCACGACGCGGACGAGGCCCTCTCGAGTGCAGACGGTGACGCAACCGCCGCGCGATCGAAGAGTCTGCGCGCCCGCGTGACCTGCGAACGGACTCACGTCAAGCTGCTCGAGGGGGAGCTCTCGATCGCCGACGCTGCAGCCGCGTTCGCCGGCGCGATTCCTAACCTCGATGCGGCCGGCGACGTTCGAGGGCTGGCCAGAGCAGAGCTGTCGCTTTGCGCCGTCCACCACCTCGCCTATCGCTTCGACGAGCTCGAGACCGGCGCCGTTCGGGCTGAGCGGCACTACGCTGCTGCCGGCTTCTCGTCCGGAGCGTGTCTCGGGATTCGGGCGGAGGCGCTGTACTATGGCGCCGTCCCCGTCGGCGACGCACTTGCGAGGTGTTCCGAGCTCCTCGAGCGAAGCCCCGATCGAGCTTCACGAGCGACGGTCACGGCCGTCCTGGGCGGCTTGCGAGCACTCGAGGGGGCTTGTAGCGACGCCCGGCTCTTGTTGACACACGCACGCGCGCTCTACGAGGAAATCGGGAGCGAGCGCGGGCTGTTGACGGTCTGGACGCCGCTCTGGGTCTCCCTCGAGACGATCGACGGCAATCACGCCACCGCGATCACAGAGATCCGTCGGAGTCTGGACGCACTCCAGACTGCCGGAGACCGAGCGTACGCGAGCACGTACAGGGTGCAACTTGCGGAGCTGCTGCTCGAGGGCGGCAGGCCTGATGAAGCGGACGCGTATGTCCGCATTGCGGAGGCTGAAGCGCTCCCATCGGATGTGCTCGTGCAGTTCTGGTGTCGCAGTCAGCGAGCGCGGGTTCTGGCACGTTCCGGGGACCTCGAGGAGGCCGAGGCGGTTGGGCGGGACGCGGTCGCGATCGCCTCCCTGACTGACGGACTCCGCGACCGCGCCCGGGCGCACTTCGCGCTCGCGGAGGTGCTCGCACTGGCAGGGAAACAGTCGGGCGCCCGAGCCGAAGTCGCGGCGGGACGGAAGCTCCTGCGTCGGAAAGGCGCGACTGCGTTGCTTGCAATGCATCAGACCCCGGCTCTCGCACGTCGCTGAGGAAAGGGGACGTTTTCTCCGTTGCCGCGAGCATGAACGAGGTCCCCAACGCAAGAGGAGCCGGGTGGGCTCCTCTTGGTCTTGCTTCGGGTACTACCCGCCGTTGCCGCCGGTACCGCCACCACCAGGCTGCTTCCGCATGGCGCACCTCCTTTCGTGCGCCCACGGTCGAGCGGAGCCCCAACGGCCCGGTCACGGCGGCCTAACCGGCGCCTAACGGCGCGCGACTGGACGCGCCCCACCACGGACGAGGTGACGTCGTGCGGAGGCGGATGCCGAACGGAGGCGGATCAGGAGGCGGCGGCTAGGCCGGCCCGCCCGACGGGTGCTGCGGCCGCCCCTCCGCTACACGGTGCAGCCCGCAGTCAGCGTTCGTGCGAGCGGGGCAGCCCGAGGAGACGCTCGATCTCCACCTGCGCCGAGCCGCTCCTGGTTTGCGAGCTGATGCGCGAGCTCCTCAGGCGTCATGCTCTGGTAGCCCTTCTTCGCCACCGTGCTGGTTCTAGGGGCGAGGCCCGCCGGCGACGATGTTGTCGTCGGCCTTGAACTTCGAGAAGTTCGACTTGAACATGTCGGCCAGCTCGCGCGCCTTGGAGTCGTACGCCTCGGCGTCTGCCCAGGTTGAGCGCGGGTCGAGCAGGCTCGAGTCGACGTCCGGCACCTCGACGGGGACATCGAAGCCGAAGAGGTCGTCGGTTCGGTAGGCGACGCCGGCGAGCTCGCCGGAGATCGCTGCCCGAAGCAGAGCGCGCGTGGCGGCGATCGGCATCCGCTCGCCCTCGCCGTACATCCCGCCCGTCCAGCCCGTGTTCACGAGCCAGACCTGGGCACCGTGCTCGTCGAGCCTCTTCGCGAGCAACCGCGCGTAGACGACCGGCGGCTGCGGCAGGAAGGGCGCGCCGAAGCAGGCGGAGAAGGTCGGCTGCGGCTCCTTGACGCCGATCTCGGTGCCGGCGAGCTTTGCGGTGAAGCCGGAGAGGAACCAGTACATCGCCTGGTCGCGGGTGAGACGCGCGATCGGCGGCAGGATCCCGAACGCGTCCGCGGTGAGGAAGATCACCGACCGGGGGTGGCCCGCGCGCTTGGCAGGCAGCGCGTTCGCAATCTGCTCGAGCTTGTAGGCGGCTCGCGTGTTCTCGGTCTTCGAGCCGTCGTCGAGGTCGACGACGCCGCGCTCGTCGACGGCGACGTTCTCGAGGATCGTCCCGAAGGTGCGCGTCATCCGGAAGATCTCGGGCTCGGCCTCGGCCGAGAGGTTGATCACCTTCGCGTAGCAGCCGCCCTCGAAATTGAAGACGCCGTCGCCGCCCCAGCCGTGCTCGTCATCGCCGATCAGCGAACGCTCCGGGTCGGCGGACAGCGTCGTCTTGCCGGTGCCGGAGAGGCCGAAGAAGATCGCCACGTCGCCCTCGTCGCCGACGTTCGCCGAGCAGTGCATCGGGAAGACGTCAGCGAGCGGGAGGCGGTCGTTCATCAGCGTGAAGATCGACTTCTTGATCTCGCCCGCATAGAAGCTGCCGCCGATCAGCACCTCCTGGCGCGACGGATGCAGGACGACGAAGGTGCCGCTGCGCGTCCCGTCGGCGGCCGGATCTGCCTCGAGCCCGGGCGCGTGCAGGACGAGCGCCGCCGGCTCGAAGCCGCGCAGCTCCTCCTCGGTCGGGTCGATGAACATCGTCCGCGCGAAGAGCGCGTGGTAGGGGTAGTTGGTGACGACGCGGACGGCGATTCGCTGCTTCGGGTCGGCGCCGGCGAAGGCGTCGACCACGTACAGATCGTCGCCGCCGCCGATGTGCGCGGTCGCCTTCTCGCGCAACCCTTCGAAGTGCTCCTCCGAGATCTCGGCGTTGACGTCGCCCCACCAGATCCGCTCCTCCGAGCCGGACTCGCGAACGACGAACTTGTCCTTCGGCGAGCGGCCGGTGTGCTTGCCGGTGTCGACGGCGAGCGCCCCGCCCTCGGCGATCCGGCCCTCGCCGCGCTCGAGCGCATCCGCGTAGAGCTGCGATGTCGACGGGTTCCAGTGGACCGTCCCCGTGGTCTCGATCCCGTGGACCGCGAGGCCGGTGCGTGACTCCGTGGTCGCCATGCCGCGGGGCATCTTAGTGACGCGCGCGAGCTATCGTCGGGCGATGCCGCGCGCTCGCGAACTCGGAATCGAGATCGGCCGCCTCCCCACAGGCCCGGCGAACGCGATCACCGACGTCGACGGCATCAGGGTCGGGCACAGGACGCTGATCGCGGGAGACGACGTCCGCACCGGTGTCACCATCGTCGTGCCACCGAAGGAGTCGTTCTTCGCCGGCGCGCACCGGATCAACGGCAACGGAGAGCTGACCGGTCTCGAGTGGATCCGGGACTCCGGCCTCCTGACGACGCCGATCGGGCTTACGAACACGCACTCCGTCGGCGTTGTCCGCGACGCGCTCGTCGCCGCCGCCCAGCACGGTGAGGGAGACGACCGCTGGAGCCTGCCGGTCGTCGGCGAGACCTGGGACGGCTTCCTCAACGACATCAACGGCTTCCACGTCAAGCCGGAGCACGTCGCCGCGGCGCTCGCCGCGGCGAGCGGAGACGAGGTGCAGGAGGGTGCGGTCGGTGGCGGTACCGGCATGGTCTGTCACGGCTTCAAGGGCGGGATCGGGACGGCTTCGCGTGTGGTCGAGGACGGCTGGATCGTCGGCGTCCTCGTGCAGGCGAACCACGGCCGCCGCGCCCGCCTGCGGGTGAACGGCGTGCCCGTCGGCGAGCGGGTCGAGGACGACCGGGTGCCGCTGCCGGAGCGCGACTGGGACGGCGGCTCGGGCTCGATCATCGTCGTGGTCGCGACCGATGCCCCGCTCCTGCCCGGCCAGTGCGAGCGGCTCGCGCGCCGGGCGTCATACGGGATCGCCCGGACGGGCGGCATGGGCGAGCACACGAGCGGCGATTTTGCGCTCTGTTTCGCGACGGGCAACCGCGACCTCGAGGCCGATCAGGCCGGGATCCCGCTGCTGATGCTCAACGACAATCGGATCGACGCGCTCTACGAGGCCGTGATCGACGCGGTCGAGGAGTCGATCCTGAACGCGATGCTCGCCTCCGAGACGATGACCGGCCGCAACGGCAACACCGTCCACGGCCTGCCTCACGAGCTCCTGCTCGAGGCGCTCGACCCAGGTCAGGCCGGGTCGAGCATCACCTCGTCGACGTAGCACCAGATCCCAGTCCTCGCCCCGCAGCTCACTGGAGCACCTCCTCGGTGTCGCGGGAGACGAGGGCGGCGTAGCGGGCGCCGGCGGCGAGCAGCTCCTCGTGCGTGCCGATCTCGGCGACGCGGCCGCGGTCGAGCACGACGATCTGGTCGGCGTCGCGGACGGTCGAGAGCCGGTGCGCGATCGCGATCGTCGTCCTCCCCTCGGCGAGCCGCTCGAGCGCCTCCTGGACAGCACGCTCGGTCTGCGTATCGAGCGCGGACGTCGCCTCGTCGAGCACAAGGATCGGCGGGTTGCGCAGGATCGTCCGAGCGATCGCGATCCGCTGCCGCTCGCCGCCGGAGAAGCGGTAGCCACGCTCGCCGACAACCGTGTCGTAGCCGTCCGGCAGGCCCGCGATCAGGCCGTGGATCTGCGCCGCGCGCGCCGCATCCTCGACCTCGTCGTCGCTCGCGTCCGAGCGGGCGAAGCGCAGGTTCTCGCGCACGGTGGCATGGAAGAGGTACGTCTCCTGGCTGACGACCCCGACCGCGTTCGCGAGCGACTCGAACGTGAGCTCGCGCACGTCGACGCCGTCGATCGAGACCGAGCCGCGGGTGACGTCGTAGAGGCGGGCGACGAGGTAGCCGGCCGTCGTCTTGCCGGAGCCCGTCTCGCCGACCAGAGCGGTCTTCGAGCCGCGAGGCACGTCGAACGAGACGTCCTCCAGCGTCCAGGGGCCGTGCTCGTAGCGGAACGAGACGCCCTCGAACGCGACGTCGCCGCGCGAGCGCACGAGCGACCGCGTCCCCTCCTCGATGTCGACCGGGTGGTCGAGGTACTCGAAGACGCGGTCGAAGAGCGCGAGCGAGGTCTGCACCTCGAGCCCGACGCCGAGCAGCGAGCCGACCGGGAAGAAGAGGCGCGCCTGCAGGGTCGTGAACGCGATCACGGTGCCGATCGAGACGGCGCCGGCGTAGTGACCGGCGAAGAGGTAGACGAGCGCCGGCATGACCGCGAACGTCGTCTGGATCGACGCCATCATCCAGCGGCCGGTCATCCGGCTTCGCACCTCGAGGTCCGCCAGGCGCTCCGACTCTCTCTCGAAGCGGGTCGCCAGCTCGCCGGCGCGGCCCATCGTCTTGCCGAGCAGGATCCCCGAGACCGAGAGCGACTCCTGGACGAGGCTCGAGATGTCCGCCATCGACTCCTGCCGCACCTTCGCCACCTTCCGGCGCTGGTCGCCGACCCGTTTCGTCAGCCAGACGAAGAGGGGGAGCAGCGCGAGCGCGAACAGGGTCAGCCGCCAGTCGAGGACGAACATCGCCACCACGCTCGCCAGGACCGTGGTCACGTTCGAGACGATCGAGGTGGCGGTCGAGGTGACGACCTGCTGGACGCCGCCGATGTCGTTGGCAAGCCGCGACTGCACCTCGCCGGTGCGCGTGCGCGTGAAGAAGGCGAGCGGCAGGCGCTGCAGATGCGTGTAGACCGACACGCGGAGGTCGTGCATGACCTGCTGCCCGATGCGGTTCGCGAGCCAGGTCTGCCACACGCCGACGATGCCGGTCACGATCGGCACGGCGACCATGCCGGCGACCAGCAGGTTGAGCCGCGTGACGTCGAGGTCCCTCCCCCGCACCAGGACGTTGTCGAGCAGGTCGCGCAGCAGGAACGCCGGCGCCATCCCGATGATCGCCGTGACGATGATCAGGCCGCAGACCAGCGCCACCGGCCGGCGGTAGTGGGTGAACAGCCGGACGGCGCGGCGGGCCGTCACGCTACGGGTGCGGTCTCGGTCGCCGTGTCGGCGGGCGCCGGCGTGGTCGGTGTGCCCTCGCCGGGCACCGCGACCTGCTGCCATCGGGTGATCAACCCGTCCTCGATCACGAACGCCGCCGCGGCGCGCGCGCCGGGCGCGTCGCACTGGTGGCCGGGGCGCTCGCCGAGGACGAAGATCGCTACGACGGCGACGTCGACCATGCGCAGCTCGACGATGGTGCCGGCGCAGGGCAGCCCGTCGTTCCACGCCATCGCCAGCTCAGGGTCGTCGAGCCGGTACTGCTGGCTCTGGCCGATCACGGCGCCGGGGGCGAAGTACCGCGCCGCGGCCTCGTTGTCGTTGCGGTTGAGCGCGTCGCTCCAGGCCAGCACCACGTGGGCGAGCTCGGGCGGCACCGACTCCGTGTCCCTCGTCG
>JBDSOJ010000122.1:0-8483 GCA_039914895.1 Gaiellaceae bacterium | reverse complement strand
CGCTCCGCCAGGCCGATTACAAGTCAGTGACCGGCGAGCTCTCCGGATGTCTCGCTCCCGCCCTGGATCTTCCCGAGGACTACTTCCCGCGTTCCGCGAGGTGCTGGTCGTCGCGCGAGCAAGTCCCACCCTCCCCGCCGTTGTTTTCGCCCACGAATAGGCCCTCTCTTACGAGACCTTGTCCAGCCGGGCCTGAGCTGCCGAGTAGGGGGTGTCGCCACCGCCGATGAAGAAGCCGACAACCAAGAGCACCACGAACGCGATGCCAGACAGGGCCAGCAGCCGCTGCCAGGACTGGGGAGAGCAGGTGGCTCGGCACGTCGCACGCGGCGCCCGGATAGCTGTTGTGGAACCACGTCCCCCTTGAGTCCGAAGCCCGTTCGAGGATGGTGACGTCTGTGAAGCCGTGCCGTTGCAACTCGATTGCAGTCGCGATCCCGCCGATAGCGGCGCCGACGACCACCACCTTCGGGTCACGGGCGCTCGCCACGGCGAGAAACTACGCTAGAACCGGACACTGTTCTACCCTAGGATCCGCAGATCGGCGACTACGAATTCATGACGACGTGGTGCCTGGACGCGCCGATCGACCGCGTCTTCTCGGCGCTCGCGGACGTGGCGCGCTCGCCTGAGTGGTGGCAGAACGTCCGCGAAGCGGGCTGCGCCCCCGTGGCGGGACGAAGCTCAGCAGCAGTAAGCCTCCGGCGAGGCCGCGCGGACCGCACCGCCCCTACGCCGGCGGGGGGTCCACCTCGGTGACGCGAGCCATCCACTGACGAGTAGCACGCGGTGACCGCAGGCGTGCCACCACGAGATGCTGGTTCGCCGGCTGGGCGAACATACGCGGGTATTCCCGGCGCTGTCCCCGATGTGATCTGAGCGCCGTGAGCACCCCTCTCGCGGCTGCGAGGATCTGCTTGGGCAGTCCTGTCCTTCGACCGGTCTGAGCGGCATGCGCACTGAGCGCCAAGGTACGGGTGCGCGCGCGTTTGGCGAGCCGCCACAAGCTCACATACACGGGGTAGTCGAGCCAAACAATTGTGTCCGCCCGAGGCCAGACCAAGTCGCGCACGGCGCGCTTGTTGCCGTCCGTGACCCACCGATCTCCTGCGAGTGCCGCGCTCGTCCTCTCGCGCAGCAGGGACAGGGGTGCTCTACTGAAGTCCGGGCCGAAGTACAGCGAGTCCAGCTCAACATGGGGCACGCCGAGAGCAGCCGCAAGCTCTCGTGCGAGCCTGGTCTTACCGGACCCGGTTCGCCCAAGTATCAGAATTCGCTCGCATCCTGTCAGTGTGTTCAGGGGATCGCGGTGTTGCTGTTGGTTCGTAACGGAATGGTACGCAGACGCGCGCGTCGCGACCGTTGTCTCCCCTTGACGAGCATTTAGCTCAGCGGCTCCTTGCCCCTGATCTGCATCTCGTTCGTCTGTCATGTCCTCTATTCCTTGCGCGCCAACGGGCAACAAGCGGTGTTGGGAGGCCTTTCATGCTACTGGTGGAGAGTCCAGTCAGCGCCAGTTTCTTCACATCCCAAGAGCCGAATCAGCGCCCACGCCCGGCCCACGCGAGCGTCGCACCGTCGGGGCTCCAGGCAAGTACTGCGACGCGTGCCCGGTGACCGGACAACACTCCGATGGCGACGTGTCGGCGCGTGTCCCACAGCCGCACCGCGCCGTCCTCGCCTCCCGAAGCGAGCGCTTGCCGTCCGGGCTGGAGCTCACCGCCCAGACGGCGCCCCCGCCGTTCGCGCGTTTTTTGCGGCGAAGCGCTCCAAGTTCAGCACGAGTGCGTTGCGCGCGCCTCGTAGCTCTCGCCAGCGGATCCATTGTGAAACCAGCTGATAGGCCTCCACGGCCAAGAGCAGGCCGGTTTCCGGCGCGTCGGTTCCCAACGCGATGGCAGTTCCGGCATGCGCCCTCGACTCGGCGACGCGAGCGTCAGCAGGGCTCTCGGAGACTTCGCGGAGCGCGACGCACAACACGACGGTGACGAGAAATGTTGCCGCACCAATCCGACGCCAGTACTCGACGACGAGCGAGGCGCTCCATCGGCAGCCAACTTACATCGTGTGACCGTAGAAGCCTACGGCCGCGCGGCCGTCGCCCAGGTGGTGTTTGTGCACACGTTTCCGCGCAAAATGAGGCCTTAGTCGCCCTGGGGAGGGTCGTTACTGCCACTGGCTAGGAGGATCAACGCGTCTTGCGCGTGTCCCCCTGGTTCCCAAGCATGGGGTCAGCGGCCAGCGGACTTCGCACGGCTACTCCCCGTTGAGCCGCGCGCCACAGTCGAAACTGAGCTGACCAAAGGTACCAGGCCGTCGAGGCATGACCGACCACGGCTATCACCGGCGACTCGAACGCGCAGGTGTCTGGGCAGCGGAAGGGCACAAACGCTCCAGATCGAGTCTGGGCGATCGTGCATAAAACCGCTCGGACGGCTCGCAGGGCCGCATGAATAGAGCGATTGCGCGGCAATCGTCGTCAATCGTCGTGTCGGTGGAACAGACCTGTCACGCCGGAGGTCGCGGGTTCGAGTCCGTCGCTCCCGCTCTTTTCTCTGCAGGACTTACTCCTTACTATCGTCTCCTCTCCGGCCTCGCTCCAGTTGAGCGGAACGCCCGAGATCAGCTCGCCGGGCTCACCCGCCTGCGGAGTCTGGCGTTCAGAGGCCGAGGATCAGGCCAAGCGCCTCGTCGACGGCCCGGAGCTCGCCCGCGTCGAGACGCCCCGCCGAGCGGCCGAGACGCTTCGGATCGACCACGCTTGTCTGCTCAACGAGGACGCGCGTCTCCTGTCCGCCAAGCGTAATCGTCGGCCGGAAGCTCGCCGACCGCGCGCTCGCAGAAGTCGGCGCGACCAGCGTGGTGCTGAGCTCCAGGAACTCGTCGGCCTGCACGATCACCGCGTAGCGGGCGCCGCGCTGTTCGTGGCCGCGCGCACCGCGGCGTGGGGGCAAGTGGAAGACCTCCCCGCAAACCATCTCAGGCCTGCGCGCGCGGCGCCAGCTCGGCCAGCTGCTCGCGGACGATCCGCATCTCCTCGCGGTCGTTCTCGTCGGCCGCCAAGCGCCGCACCTCCTCGCGCAGCGCCGAGCGGACACGTCGGCGGGCAGCGGCCTCACGCAGCGCCGTGCGCACCGCCTCCGAATCCGTCAGCTCGCCGGCACGAACGATCTCGAGCGCCGCGGCCGAGGCGTCGTCGAGGCGAACGTGGAGCGACCGGGGCATGCACTCAGTGTAGTACACATCATGCTACGGAGTACGCCTAGCCGACGAGCAGAGCGAAGACGACCCCGAGCCACGCCATGAAAGGATCCGCGCGCTCGGTCGCCGTCTCCAGCCAGCCCTCGAAGAGCGCCTCCTCGCGACTCGGCACCCATCGCGCCACTCTTCCGGCTCCAGCCGCCGGCTGTGCGCGACCTCCGCGTGCAAGCCGGCGAGCGGAAATACTCCAGGCATGACCGGGCCTCTTCGCGGGTGGCGCCAGAACCTCCTGGCGGGGTTCTGGCTGCTCCCCGGCCTGGTCGCCGCCGCGTTCGCCGGGCTCGCGTTCGGAGTCCTCGCGATCGACCGGGCGGCGGGACCGCGAGGCGTCGCCTTCGGCTTCGACGGCGACGCCGGGGCCGCTCGAGACATTCTCGCGACCATCGCCGGCTCGCTGATTACGGTTGCCGGTCTGACGTTCTCGCTGACGATCGTCGTGCTGACGCTGATCTCGAGCCAGTTCACGCCGCGCGCGCTCCGGGGCTTTCTGGCCGACCGCCTCACTCAGGTCGTCGCCGGCGTCTTCGTCGGCATCTTCGTCTACTGCCTGCTCGTCCTCAGACGGGTGCGCGACGAGGGGGCCGGCGATCCGTTCGTGCCCGGCCTGAGCGTCACCGTCGCGATCGGGCTCGGGCTGCTCACGCTCGCGTTCCTCCTCGCCTTCATCCACCACATGGGCCAGACAATTCAGGCCTCGCATATCGCGGCGCGAGTCGCCTCCACGACGAACGCCGCAATCGATCGCGTGTATCCGGAGCGATACGACCCGACGCGCGAGCAGAGCCAAACCGGGATCCTGGACTCGTGGCTCGAGGACGGAGAGCCCGCGCGCGTGACGCCGGCGCGCTCCGGTCATGTCCAGCTGATCGACGTCGCCGCGCTCGTCGACCACGCCCCGGCGGGCGCGCGCCTGCACGTCGCTGTACGGCCGGGCGAGTTCGTCACCGAGAGCGATACGCTCGTGCGGATCTGGCCGGCGGACGCTCTCGAAGCCGTCCGCACCACGGCTCGCCGCGCGATCACGATCCAGAACGAGCGCGATCTGCGCGAGGATCCCGCGTTCGGCCTGCGGCAGCTGACCGACATCGCGCTGAAGGCTCTCTCACCGGGGATCAACGACCCAACGACGGCCGTCACGTGCATCGGTTACCTGCGAGCGGCGCTCGAGCGACTCGCCGGTCGCGCGCTCCAGCCATCCCTGCACCGGTCGCGGTCGGGCGCGGTCGCAGTGGTCGAGGGACGCAGCTTCGAGGAGGAGGTCGAGAGCGTCTTCGGCGAGATCGGCCGCTATGCGAGCGACAACGCGCGCGTCGTCGTCGCCCTGCTGGCGGCGCTGCGGTCGATCGGCGAGGCAGCACGCTCCGCCGGAGCCCGCGTGCGCCTACCGATCCTGGTCGAGCTCGCAGAGGCCGTCACCGCTCCCGCGATCGAGGCCGCCGTCGCAACGCGCGACCGGGAGCTGCTCAAGCACGAGATGGAGCGAGTACGAGCGGAGCTGAGCTAGCCGCCCCGCGCTGTCGGATGTAGGAACGGAACGACCGGATCCCAACCCCGTGCCAGGAGCGCGACCAGCGACGGCGGCGTGATCACCACCGCTTCCCCGCCCGGTCGCGGCCGGCGCTCCGCGTACCCCGCCGGCGTCCAGCGCAGCAGCTCGGCGCCGAGCGCGAGCCACGGCGATTCGTGCTCGAGCACGAAGGCGCCGTCCGGGAGGTCGTCGAGCCTCTCACGCCGTAGCCGAGCGGCTCGCGTCTCGGGATCGATCCGCTCCGCGTGCAGCTGCGCGTCGATCGCATCAGCTCCGATCTGGCCGGGGTGCAGCTCCGCCCACGCTGCGACGAGACGGTCGTAGTCCTCCCGACGGCATTCCGCGCAGGGGCGCTGGCCGGCGGCGAAAGCGGTCGCCTCGTCGAGGAAGAACAGCTCCGTATACCGGCCGGGCTGCAGCAACGGCGCGCGCCGGCGACCCTTGAACTCGAGCCGGCAGGCGATCCAGCGCTTGCCGTTGAAGCGCCTACGAATCCGGCCGTTCTCGTCGTGGAGGCAGCCGCGATTCCCGTACACGAGGCTGCGCGCCGGGTCTGCGATCAGCTCGCCGAGCGGCGTGACTCGATTCTGTAGCGGCATCGAAACGACCCTAATGCCGACAGGGGCATGCGGGACGTCCTCTTTTGCGCCTATCTTGAAAGGTTGATGTCGACCCAGACGATCTCCGAGCTCGATCCGCGCGCGGCCGTGCCGACGCTCGAGGTCGTCTGGCAGGACGACGCGACCGCGCTCGCGTTCACGCGCGGCGCCGACGGGACGCTGTCGGCTGGCGAGCTGCGCAGCGGGCTCCCCGCGATCGCCGACCTCGCCCTCGCCGGGCGCGGGATCTCGTCGCGCCGGCTCGAGCCGGCCGACCTCGTCGCCCTCGCCGGCGCGCCGCCGGTGGGGCTCGAGCTCGGCGCCAGCGCCCGCGCGCTCTTCGCCGTCGTGCGGCTCGCGCAACGCTCCGTCGCCGAAGGTCTCGTCCATCCGTCCCTCGACGCCGGCGACGGCTGGTGGCACGCGTTCTGGGGCGCCACCCTCGACGAGGGCGTGCAGTCCGCGCTGGCCGCGATAGCCGCTGCGCTGCCGCCCGTCGGCGCCGGCGCGTTCGACGGCGACCGCAAGGCGACCGTGCACGACCTCTATCCCGTCCTCGTCGACCAGCTCGCGCGCGACCGGCTGCGCGTCGACCGCGTACGCCTCTCCCCCTCCCGCCCCGGCCGGAGCACGGCGCTCGACCTGTTCCTGGACGCCCTGACCGCACCCAACGCGGCCTTGCCCCGACACTCCGGGTTCGGCGCGCTCGAGCGGCGGCTCACCGACTGGGTCGACGCCGGACTCGGCACGCTGGCGCGTGCCACCTGGCGGCTCGGCCTCCACCTCGACGAGCGGGAGCCCTCGGGCGCGGACGAGGCGCCGCGACTCGTCCTCGAGCTCTGGCTCCAGGCAGAGGACGACCCCACGCTCGGCCTCCCGGCCTCACTCCTCTGGGAACGCGACGACGATGTCTTCGCCTTCCTGCGCGCCGGCGACCCGCATCGCGATCTGATCCGCCAGCTGACCGAGCTCGAGCCGCTGCTCGCGGAGCACGGGATCGCGTTCGACGCCGCCGAGCCGTCCGAGGCGGAGCTCGACCAGGATCAGGTTCGCCGCTTCCTCCGCGAAGCGATGCCCCGGCTCGAGGAGCGCGAGGTGCCCGTCCTCCTGCCCGCCTCGTGGCTGCGCTCGCCGGCGCGCGTCCGGGTCAACCTGACCGCGACCAGCGCGCCACGCGGCCGCTCGAGCGGTCTGCTCTCACCGACCGCGCTCGCCCGATTCGACTGGCGCCTGGCGGTCGGCGACACCGTTCTCACCGACCAGGAGCTCACCGACCTCGCTGCCGCCAAGGAGCCGTTCGTCCGCGTCGGCGGCCGCTGGCATGCGCTCCGGCGCTCCGACGTCGAGAAGGCGCTGCGCTTCCTCGACCGGCGACGGGCCGGCGCGGGGATCATCGACCTCGTCCGCGCCGTCTCCGGGCTCGAGACGGACGAGGCCGGCGTCGAGCTCGGTGAGGTCTCGCTCGACGCGCCGCTCTCGTCGCTCCTGGAGGCCGACGAGCGCCGCTTCCGTTCGCTGCCGACACCGGCGGCGATGACGCACCCGCTCTTCCCCTTCCAGGAGCGCGGCCACGGCTGGCTGCGGCTGCTCGGCGACCTCGGTGTCGGCGCGATCCTCGCCGACGACATGGGCCTTGGGAAGACGGTGCAGGCGATCGCGATGCTCGCGTCCGAGCGGGAGGAGCCCGGCGGCGACGCGCTCGGACCGACGCTCGTCGTCTGCCCGATGAGCGTCGTCAAGCAGTGGGGCGCCGAGATCACGCGCTTCGCACCGTCCCTGCGCGTCCATCTCCACCACGGGCCGACGAGGCTCGGAGCGGAGGCGCTCGCGCACGCCGCGCACGGGCACGACGTCGTCATCACCTCCTACGACATCGCCACGCGTGACGCCGACGCGCTCGCCGCCATCGCCTGGGACCGGCTGCTCCTCGACGAGGCGCAGGACGTGAAGAACCCGGCCACCAAGCGCGCGCGGGCACTCCGCCGCGTGCAGGCCAAGCGCACGGTCGCGATGACGGGCACGCCGATCGAGAACCGGCTCGGCGAGCTGTGGGCGATCATGGACATCGTCAATCCCGGCCTGCTCGGCTCGCGCGATTGGTTCGACCGCGCTTTCGCACGGCCGATCGAGCTCTCCGGCGACGAGGGCGCGCTCGAGCGGCTGCGGTCGATCGTGCAGCCGTTCCTCCTCCGCCGCGCCAAGGACGCGCCCGAGGTCGAGCTCGAGCTGCCGCCGATCACGATCGCGAAGGACTACTGCCGGCTCACCGTCGAGCAGGCGAGCCTCTACCGGGCGACCGTCGACCGCTGGCTGGCGCGCGTCGAGGCGCACGAGGATCGCTTCGGCCGCCGCGGCGCCGTGCTCGCGATGATCGGACAGCTGAAGCAGGTCTGCAACCACCCCGAGATGCTGCTGACGACGGGCCGGGCGCTGGACGGCCGCTCCGGCAAGCTCGAGCGCCTGGTGGCGCTGCTCGGCCAGGTGCCGGCCGGCGACAAGTCGCTCGTCTTCACCCAGTACCCGGGCTTCGACCGGCTCGTCGCCCACCTCGCCGAGCGGCTCGGCCGGAGCGTCGGCTTCTTCCACGGCCGCCTGAACGCGAAGCAGCGCGACGAGCTGCTCGCCGCGTTCGCCGCCGAGGACGGGCCGTCCGTGCTCGTGATCTCGATCCGGGCAGGCGGCCGCGGCCTCAACCTGCCCGCCGCCAACCACGTCTTCCACTTCGACCGCTGGTGGAACCCGGCCGTCGAGCAGCAGGCCACTGACCGCGCCTACCGCTTCGGCCAGCGCAAGCACGTCTTCGTCCACAGCCTGATCTGCAGCGGCACACTCGAGGAGCGGATCGACACACTGCTCGACTCCAAGCGCGAGCTGGCCGAGAAGGTAATCGCCGGGCACTCCGAGGATTGGCTCGGCGACCTCGATCTCGGCGCGATCCGCGCTGCGGTCGAGCTGTCCGTTGACGCGGTCGACGAGGCCGCATGACCGTTCTCGACGACGGGCGTCCGCTGCTGGTCGCGACCGAGCGGGAGCGGATCGGCCAGGGTCCATGGGCGCGCCTCTTCGCGACCGCTGTCGTCGGAGACGAGGGCTCG
>JBDSOJ010000086.1:0-21576 GCA_039914895.1 Gaiellaceae bacterium | reverse complement strand
CAGCCACTGCGGTAAGTCAGGCATCTGCCGATCATCCCAGGTTCGGGTGACACTCCCGAACAACTGGCCCATGCGAGCGGCCTGCACGAACTAGGCGGACTCGCGCTCCTGCTTGCGGCGGTCGAGGGCCTGCGCCAGCTCCGCGAGCTTCCACGTCCGCTCGGCGTTCGCCGAGCGCTCGGAGGTGCGAGACGCCGAGCTCTTGCAGATAGGGCACGAGCGCCCGCGCCTCGCGAAAGCCCAGCCCCTGCCCCCAGCTGGAGCCGGTAGGTCGCCCGCAGCGCGGTCATCCGACTCGGCGGAGAACGACGAGCGAGCGGTTCTCGACCGCGACGATCCCCCGCGCCGGGTGCAGCTCCGAGCCGGCCTCGATGTCCGGCTCGGCGGTCGAGAGCTCGTGCACCCAGCGCCGTCCGTAGGCGACCGCGGGGAGCGTGAAGACAACGTCCTCGGCCTGGGCGTTGAAGAGGATCAGGAACGTGTCGTCGATCACCGGCGCGCCCTGCGGGCCCAGCGTCGGGATCTCGGCGCCGTTGAGGAAGACGCCGAGTGTCTGCGCGTCGCCGCCCTGCCAGTTCCGCTGCGTCATCTTGCGCCCGTCGGAGCGGAACCACCAGACGTCCGGCGAGCCCGAGCCAAGCCGCTCCTCGCCCGTCAAGAAGTCCGCCCGGCGGAAGACGGGATGGCGCGCACGGAACGCGATCAGGCGCTTCGTGAACGCGAGCAGGTGGCGCTGCCGCTCGTCGAGCTCCCAGTCGAGCCACGAGATCTCGTTGTCCTGGCAGTAGGCGTTGTTGTTGCCGCCCTGTGTGCGGGCGAGCTCGTCGCCGCCGAGCAGCATCGGCACGCCCTGCGAGAGGAAGAGCGTGGCCAGGAAGTTGCGCTGCTGCCGCTCGCGGAGCGTGTTGATCTCGGGGTCGTCGGTCAGTCCCTCGACACCGTGATTCCAGCTGCGGTTGTGGTTGTCGCCGTCCCTGTTCGACTCGAGGTTCGCCTCGTTGTGCTTCTCGTTGTAGGAGACGAGGTCGTGCAGCGTGAACCCGTCGTGCGCGGTGATGAAGTTGATCGACGCAAACGGCCGCCTGCCGTCGTGCTGGTAGAGGTCGCTCGAGCCGGTGAACCGCTGCGCGAACTCGCTCACCGGCGCCTGGCCGCGCCAGAAATCGCGCATCGTGTCGCGGTAGATCCCGTTCCACTCCGTCCAGAGCACCGGGAAGTTGCCGACCTGGTAGCCACCCTCGCCGACGTCCCACGGCTCGGCGATCAGCTTCATCTGGGAGAGGATCGGATCCTGGTGGATGATGTCGAAGAAGGCCGAGAGCCGGTCGACCTCGTGGAGTTCCCGCGCCAGCGCCGAGGCGAGGTCGAAGCGGAAGCCGTCGACGTGGCACTCGATCGCGAAGTAGCGCAGCGAGTCCATGATCAGCCGCAGCACCGACGGGTGAACCGGGTTGAGCGAGTTGCCCGTGCCCGTGTAGTCCATGTAGTGACGGGGGTCGCCGGGAACCGTGCGGTAGTAGGAGAGGTTGTCGATCCCCTTGAACGACAGCATCGGCCCGAGGTGGTTGCCCTCGGCGGTGTGGTTGTAGACGACATCGAGGATCACCTCCATCCCCGCCCGATGGAGCGCCTTGACGAGCCCCTTGAACTCGCTGACCTGGTCGCCGGTCGAGCCCGTCGCCGCGTAGCCGGCGTGCGGGGCGAGGTAGCCGATCGAGCTGTAGCCCCAGTAGTTCGTCAGGTCCTTGTCCGCGAGCGCCTGCTCGTCAGCGATGTGGTGCACGGGCAGCAGCTCGACCGCGGTGACGCCGAGCGCGGTCAGGTATTCGAGCGACGCCTCGGACGCGAGGCCCGCATAGGTGCCTCGGAGATCGTCCCGCACGCCGTCGAGCTGCTTCGTGAATCCCTTCACGTGCAGCTCGTAGATGACGGTGTCGTGCCAGGGCGTCCGCAACTGCCCGTCGCCCTCCCAGTCGAAGTGCTCGTCGATCACGATCCCCTTCGGAATCGCCTCGGCGTCGTCCTCGTCGTCAAGCTCGAGATCGGCGTCCTCCTCGCCCGGGCCGTAGGGCAGCGTGTTCGCCCGTTCCCAGAGCACCGGCCCCTCGATCGCCTTCGCGTACGGGTCGATCAGCAGCTTCTTCGGATTGAAGCGATGGCCCTGCTCCGGCGCCCACGGGCCGTGGACGCGATAGCCGTAGCGTTGCCCCGGCCCGATCCCCGGGAGGTAGCCGTGCCAGTTGAAGGCGGTGCGCTCGGTCAGCTCGTAGCGGGTCTCGCGGTCGGACGCGTCGAAGAGGCAGAGCTCGACCTTCTCGGCGTGCTGGGAGAAGAGTGAGAAGTTCGTCCCCTCGCCGTCCCACCAGGGGCCGAGCGGGAACGGCTGGCCGGGCCAGAGCCTCATGACTCGAGGGTGACGGTCTCGTTGGCGAAGTCCACCCGGAGCAGCGCCCGGCCGCGGCGGAGCTCCAGCGTCCGCGCGACCTCGTCGCAGGCAACCTCGAGCTCGCGCGGCAGCTCGCGGCGCAGGCGGATCAGGTCGACGTAGAGCTGCTCGGGCTCGCGCGGCGCCAGCTTCGACACCTCGAAGCTGGCGGCGTCCTGGGGATCGGGGACCTCCCCTCGGAAGCCGGCGAAGTGCCGGAACTCGCGCCGCCTGCCCTCGCGCGTCGCGTCGGCGATGAACGGGTCGAGGTGGTCGGTGAAGAAGCGGAAGGGTGCTCCCTCGCCGTACTCCTCGCCCTGGAAGAGCAGCGGTGTGAAGGTCGAGAAGAGAACGACGGCCGCAGCGACGCGCCGCTTCGCGTCCGGGAGCCGGTCGCCGAGCGCGCGGTTGCCGACCTGGTCGTGACTTTGGGCGGCGACGACGATGCGCGCGCCCTCGGGACGCCGCAGCTCGGCCGCGATCGACGCGATCGAGCCGTCGAAGTCCGCGTAGTAGCCGTCGCGCTCGCCGGTGAGCGCGACGTGGAGCGCGTGGTGGAGGCTGTCGAGCCACATCGCGTCGTGGCCCCAGTCGCGCAGGGGGCGGAAGCCCGGCGGCCCCATCTCGCTGATCACGAGCGCATCCGGGTTGACCGCGCGGACGAGTTCGGCCAGCTCGGCGAGCACGTGCACGGGCGAGTCGTCGTGGACGGCGTGGACAGCGTCGAGCCGTAACCCGTCGATCCGGTAATCCCGCACCCAGAGCTCGGCGTTCTGGAGCGCCCACTCGCGCACGCCCTCGAGCCGGTAGTCGAGCGCGTCGCCCCACGGCGTCGCGCCGTACCGGTCGGTGAAGTACGGGCCGAACGCCCGCAGCGCCTCGTTGCCCGGCCCGATGTGGTTGTAGACGACGTCGAGCACGACTCCGAGCCCCTCGCGATGCGCGGCGTCGACGAGCCGCGCAAGTCCCGCCGGCCCACCGTAGACCGGGTGCGGCGCGAAGGAGTAGAGGCCGTCGTAGCCCCAGCCGCGGTTGCCGGGGAACGTCGCGACCGGCATCAGCTCGATCGCCGTCACGCCCAGCTCGCGCAGGGCGGGCAGCCGCTGGATCACGCCGTCGAAGGTGCCCGCGGGCGAGAATGTCCCGACGTGCAGCTCGTAGAGAACGAGGTCGTCGAGCTCGACCCCGTGTCCCGGTGCGATCTCGAACGCGGCCGTGTCGAGCACGCGCGAGGGGCCACGGACGCCCTCGGGCTGCCAGCGCGAATGCGGATCCGGCCACGCGTCGACGCCGTCGAGGACGAAGCGGTAGTCGTCGCCGGGCGCTGCGGGCGCCTCGCCGGCCCAGAGGCCGCCGTCGACCTCCTCGAGCTCCTGGCCGCGGACGGATACCGAGCGTGCATGCGGCGCCCAGACACGGAACTGCGTCAGACCCGCTGCCAGCGGCACCGCGCCGAGCGTGGTCGAGGTCGCAAGAGACACGCCGCGACGGTACCCGACCGCTGCGGCGCCGAGCCTAGCCGGCCGCCTCCGCGCTGCGCAGGCTGCGGAGCGACCAGAGCGCGAAGAGCGCCACGAGGCCGACGGCGATCCCGAAGGCCAAGAGGATGTGGATCTCGTCCCCGGCGAGCATGCTGCGGGTCGCCTCGAGCACATAGGTGAGCGGGTTCAGCGTCGCGACCGCCTCGAGCCAGCCCGTCAGCAGCGTCAACGGCACGTAGACGGGCGCGAAGAAGAGGATCAGGAACACCGGCATCTGCATCACCGGGCCGGCCTGGATCGTTCGGAAGCGCATCGCGACACCGCAGGCCCAGAGCAGCCCGGCGACATTGATCAGGAGCGCGAGCGCGTACATGCCGAAGACGTCCGCGGCACCGCCGAAGACGTTCATCCCCGCGACGAGCGCGACCACGGTGAGCACGGCCGCTGTCACCGCCCAGCGCACGAGCGCCGCGAGGGCGTAGCCGAGCACGATCCCACTCCGGTTCGGCGCCGCGAGCAGTAGCCGCCGGGAGAATCCGGACTCGAAGTCGCGCGCAATCCCGAAGCCGGTGAAGACGCCGCCGAACGCCGCCGACTGGATCAGGACGAAGCAGAACTGGAACGCCGTGTACCCCGGCTCGAAGTCGAAGCCCGGCACGTCCGCGACCTGCGAGAGCCCGCCGGCGAAGGCGGTGAAAAAGAAGAGCGGGAAGATCAGTGACGGGAAGAAGAGCGACGGGTTCGTGAAGACGTTCTTCAGCGTCCGCCACGCAACCCCCGACGCGACCGGCCACAGCCTCACGTCCGCACCAGCCGCTGTTTGAGCGCGAGCGTAGCGACCGAGGTCGCGAGGATCCCGATCACGACTGCAAGGCCGAAACCGAGCGCCAGCGCCTCCCCGTCCCAGCCGCCGATGATCAGGCTGCGGACACACTCGATCAGGTACGAAACCGGGTTCACCGTCGCGACGAAGCGGAACCAGTCGACGTCGATCAGGTCTCTGGGCGTGTTCATCGACGAGAGGAAGAGGAAGACGAAGAGGAGCGGGAAGAGACCCTGGATCGCCTCGCCCGAGCCGGTGCGAAGCGCGAGGAAGAGACCGAGGGCGCCGAAGCTGACCGAGATCAGGGCAGAGAAGGCGAGGAGCACGAGAATCCCGAGCACGCCGGCCGCGAAGTCGACGCCGACGATCAGGCCGACGGCGATGTAGAACGTCGCCTGGACGAGCCCGAGGACGACGGCCCCGGCGAGCTGGCCCGCAATCAGCGCGGCGCCGCGCATCGAGGTGAGCGAGAGCCTGTTCAGGAAGCCCGTCTGGATGTCCTTGGCGAGGTCCGTCCCCGCGTTCATCGTCGAGAAGAGCGCGCCCTGGATGAACGGAACCGCCAGCGCGAACGCGACGAAGGAGTCGGTCGGGAAGCCGGGTAGCTTCGTCGACGCGTCGAGGCCGCCGGAATTGACGAGCAGGAGCAGCATCGGGAAGATCAGCGGAAAGACGACCGCCGCCGGCTGGCGGCTCGTGCGGACGATCGAGCGGCGCGCAACCGCGCCGACTTGCGCGAGGACATCGCTCACGCCGCGGGCTCGGCCACGTCGGGCTCGTCCTCCGCCGCGCCCTCGAGCGAACGACCGGTCTTGGCGAGGAAGACGTCGTCGAGCGAGGGCGCCTGGATCTCGAGGCTCGCGAGCGTGAGGCCGGCGTCGTCGACGGCGCGGACGACCGCCGGCAGCCCGGCGAGCCCCTCGCGCAACCGGACGACGACCTCGCCCGTGCCGCCGTCGAGCGACTCGCCGTAGGGCGCGAGCGCGGCGGCGAGCCGAGCGCGATCGGCTGCCTCGACCGGAGTCGCGTGGACGCTCGGCAGCCCGATCTCGGCCTTGAGCTCCTGCGGCGTACCCTCGGCGACGATGTGCCCGTGGTCGATGATCCCGACCCGGTTCGCGAGCACGTCCGCCTCCTCGAGGTACTGCGTAGTCAGGAAGACCGTGACGCCGTCCTCGCCGGCGAGCCGCGCGACCTCCTCCCAGAGAGCGGTGCGGCTTTGGATGTCGAGCCCGGTCGTCGGCTCGTCCAGAAAGAGGATCCGCGGCCGGTGTACCAACGCAAGCGCGAGGTCGAGCCGGCGCTTCATCCCGCCCGAGTACCCGCCGACCTTGCGGTCGGCTGCCTCGCTCAGGCCGACGCGGTCGAGCAGCTCCTGCGACCGCGGCTTGCGCTCGGCGCGGGAGATCCCCTGCAGCGTCGACTGAAGCCGCAGATGGTCACGCCCGGTCAGCATCGGGTCGAGCGCCGCCTCCTGCAGCGCCGCGCCGATCACGCTCCGCACCTTCGGCCCCTCCTTGACGACGTCGTAGCCGCCGACGCGCGCCGTCCCGGCCGTGGGCGGCAGCAGCGTCGTCAGCATCAGCACGGTCGTCGACTTGCCGGCCCCGTTCGGGCCAAGGAAGCCGTAGATCTCGCCGGGCTCGACGCGGAGGTCGATCCCGTCCACCGCGCGCGGCCCCTTCTTGAACTCCCGGACGAGCCCCTCGACCTCGATGCTGTTCGCCCGCTCCATCCCGCCACCCTACCCACGGCGTCCGACCGCCTTGCGTCACCCGCTGGGCGGCACGCCCGGGATAAGCCAGACGACGCCGAGGGGCGGCAACGTGATCTCGGCCGAGTGCTTCTGCTCGTTCCACGACAGCTTCTCGGCCTCGATCCCGAGGCCGTTGCCGACATCTGAGCCCCCGTAGAAGCGCGAGTCGGTATTCAGGACCTCCCGCCACGTACCGGCCCGCGGCAGGCCGATCCGCCAGCCCTCGCGCACCACCGGAGCGAAGTTGCAGGCGACGACGACCCAGCGCTTCCCGCCCTCGGTGCGCCGCGCGAACGCGAGCACGTTCTCGCTCACCGCGTTCGGCTCCAGCCAAAGGAACCCCTCGTGCGAGTGGTCGAGCTGCCACAGCGCCGGCTCCTCCGCGTAGGCGGCGTTGAGGTCGCGGACGAGCGCGAGCATGCCCGCGTGATCGGGCTCGTCGAGCAGGTGCCAGTCGAGCGAACCGGCTGGCTCGCTCCACTCCTTCTCCTGCGCGAACTCGCAGCCCATGAAGAGGAGCTGCTTGCCGGGATGCGCCCACATGTAGCCGTAGAGCGCGCGCAGGTTCGCGAAGCGCTGCCAACGGTCGCCGGGCATTCTGCCGAGCAGCGAGCGCTTCCCGTGCACGACCTCGTCGTGGGAGAGCGGCAGGACGAAGTTCTCGTTCCAGGCGTAGACCGTCGAGAAGGTCAGCTCGTGGTGGTGGAAGCGGCGATGGACGGGCTCCTTGGAGACGTACTCGAGCGTGTCGTGCATCCAACCCATGTTCCACTTGTGCCCGAAGCCGAGCCCGCCGAGATACACCGGCCGCGAGACGCCGGGCCAGGCGGTCGACTCTTCCGCGACCGTCATCGCGCCCGGCTCGCGGCCGTAGGCGACCTCGTTCAGCTCGCGCAGGAACGAGACCGCCTCGAGGTCCTCACGGCCGCCGTGGGCGTTCGGCACCCACTCCCCCTGCTTGCGCGAGTAGTCGAGGTACAGCATCGACGCGACCGCGTCCACCCGCAGCCCGTCGGCGTGGTACTCGCGCAGCCAGTAGAGCGCGTTCGCGAGCAGGAAGTTGCGCACCTCGTTGCGACCGAGGTTGAAGATCAGTGTGCCCCAGTCGGGATGCGAGCCGCGACGCGGATCCTCGTGCTCGTAGAGAGCGGTGCCGTCGAAGCGCGCGAGCGCGAACTCGTCGCGTGGGAAGTGCGCCGGTACCCAGTCGAGGATGACGCCGATTCCGGCCTGGTGGAGCGCGTCGACGAGTGCGCGGAACTCGTCCGGCTCGCCCATCGTCGAGACGGGCGCATAGAAGCCGGTCACCTGGTAGCCCCAGGAGCCAGAGAACGGGTGGTGCATCACCGGCATGAACTCGACGTGGGTGAAGCCGAGGTCGCCGACATAGGCGACGAGCTGCTCGGCGAGCTCCTTCCAGCCGAGGCCGAGCCGCCACGACTCGGCGTGCACCTCGTAGATCGAGATCGGTTCCCGCAGCTGGTCGGCACTGCGCCGCCGCTCGAGCCACGCGTCATCCGCCCACTCGTAGCGGGATCGGTAGATCCGCGACGCCGTCTTCGGCGGAACTTCGGCGTGAAACGCGAACGGGTCGGCCTTCAGGCGCAGCTGATCGTCGGCGCCGTGCACCTCGTACTTGTACGCGTCGCCCTCGGAGGCCTCGGGGACGATCGCGGCCCAGAGCCCGGACGAGCCTTGCGCCTCGAGCTGCTGGGTGCGGCCGTCCCAGAGGTTCCAGTCGCCGACCACCGAGACCGCCCGGGCGTTCGGCGCCCAGACGGCGAAGGAGACGCCGTCGTCTGTGAGGTGCGCCCCGAGCCGCTCGTAGATCCGCTCGTGGCGGCCCTCGCCCGCGAGATGGAGATCGAGCTCGCCGAGCTTCACTGTTCCCGCTCCACCGCCGGCAAAGCCGGCACCTCCGCTCGTCTGGTGAGCTCCGTCAAGCCTACGCTCACGCCTGCTCCAGCATGCGCAGGACCCCGGCGACCGGGATCGCAACCCAGTCGGGACGGTTGTTCAGCTCGTAGCGCAGCTCGTAGACGGCCTTCTCGAGCTCGAACACGGTCAGGAGCCGCTCGACCTGGTCCCGGCTCGACGGCAGCAGCGCCGGGTCGGCGGTGTCGAGGTAGCCGTCGAGGAACTCCGACCGGCAGCGCTGCTCCCAGTCCTCGGGCGGTTCGACGTTCCGCTGGATCTGCGCCGCCGACGCCCCATACGCGAACGAGCGCAGCATCCCGGCGACGTCCCGCAGCGGCGAGGTCTTGCGCCGCCGCTCGGGAACGGAGCGCGCCGGCTCGCCCTCGAAGTCGAGGATCAGCCAGTCGTCCTCGTCCGTCCAGAGCGCCTGGCCGAGGTGGTAGTCGCCGTGCGTGCGAATGACGCGGCCGACGTGGCCGACGTTCGTCAGCAGGCGCAGGTGGTCGCGCACCTCCTCGCCGCGGCCACGGACGTGCTCGAGCGCCTCCGTCTCGGGCAGCGAGGTGAAGACGCTCTCGATCTCCTCGTCGATGGAGGCGGAGAGCAGCGCGAGCGCCTCGGTGCTCGGCTCCTCGGGCGCGAACTGCGGGTCGCTCGGGTCGGACGCGAGCGCGTTGTGCAGCAGCGCCGTCACCTCGCCGAGCCGGCGCGCGCGCTCGGGGAGCCAGTTGGGCTCGCCGCCGGCGAGCGTGTCGAGCGCGAGCTTCCAGCCGTCGCCCTTCGACGGCACGAACTCCTGCACGATCGCCAGCGTCGCCTCGAGCGGCCGCCCCTCGTAGGCGATGAAGCCCTCGAGCGCGGCGGTGTGCTCGAAGCCGCGCTCGGTGAGGAAGCGCAGCACCTCGAGCTCAGGGTTCATCCCGGGCGCGATTCGGCGGTAGAGCTTGAGGACGAGCCGCTCGTCGAGCACGAGCGAGCTGTTCGACTGCTCGCCGCCCATGGCCCGCGACGACTCGATCTCGGCCGGCAGCTCGCCCGTCGACCGAAAGACGATCGTCGCCTCGCCGGTCTCGAGCACCGAGTCGGTCCGCATCAGCTCCAGCATCCGCCGCGCGAGCTCCGGGTCGGCGATCGCGTCGTAGGCGACCCACCCTTCCGTCTCGGCGATCAGCGACTCGCGCCAGCCGTCCCCCGTGGGGCGGAACCCGAGCGGGAGGTGGTAGAGGTCGTGCGTCTGCAGGCCGTAGCGCACCTCGACGACCGCAAGCGCGAGGATCGGCGGCTCACCCTGCGTCACCGCCGCGTCGAGGACGCGGGCGTCGAGCACGTCCTTCGACTTGCCGCCGAACCAGCGCTGCGACGCGATCGTCCCGAGCAGCACGAGCCCGTCGAGGAAGTGGAGGTCGCCGCTCGCGATGCGGCTCTTCAGGTCACTCGTCATCGGCCGGATCCTGGAGCTGGAACCAGAAGAACCCGCGTGGGCCGAGCGTGAGCAGGTAGGGGAGCTCGCCGATCCGCGGGAAGCGCGTGTTCCCGAGCAGCTCGACGGGGACGCGGCCCTCGAACGCGGAGAGGTCGAGCTCGACCGCCTGGGCCGTCCGGGCGAGGTTGTGGACGCAGAGGATGATGTCCTCGGAGTGCGAGCGGATGTGCGCGAAGATCTTCGGATTCTCGGGCCGGAGCACGCGGTAGTCGCCGACGCCGAAGACCGGATGCTGCTTGCGCAGCTCGACGAAGCGCCGCAGCCAGCGCAGGAGCGAGGTCGGCAGCCGCAGCTGCGCCTCCACGTTGACCGCCTGGAAGCCGTAGACGGGATCCATCAGCGGCGGCAGGTAGAGCTGCGCGAAGTCGGCGCGCGAGAAACCGCCGTTGCGATCGCCCGTCCACTGCATCGGTGTGCGCACCCCGTCACGGTCGCCCAGATAGACGTTGTCGCCCATGGCGATCTCGTCTCCGTAATAGAGCACCGGCGAACCCGGGAGCGAGAAGAGGATCGCGTGCATCAGCTCGATCTCGTCGCGGCCGCCGTCGAGCAGCGGCGCGAGCCGGCGCCGGATCCCGAGGTTGAGCTTCATCCGCGGGTCGTTCGCATACTCGGCGTACATGTAGTCGCGCTCCTCGTCCGTGACCATCTCGAGCGTCAGCTCGTCGTGGTTGCGGAGAAAGAGGCCCCACTGGGCGTTGTCCGGGATCGTCGGCGTGCGGTCGAGGATCTCGATCATCGGCAGCGCCTCCTCCCGCCGCAGCGACATGAACATTCGCGGCATCACGGGGAAGTGGAACGCCATGTGGCACTCGTCCCCGTCGCCGAAGTATGCAACGACGTCCTCGGGCCACTGGTTCGCCTCGGCGAGGAGGACGCGATCGGCGTAGTTGGCGTCAACCTCGGCGCGCACCCGCTTCAGGTACTCGTGCGTGCGCGGCAGGTTCTCGCAGTTCGTCCCCTCCTCCTCGTAGAGATACGGGACGGCGTCGAGCCGGAAACCGTCGAGGCCGAGATCGAGCCAGAAGCGCAGCACCTCGATCATCACGTCCTGCACGGCCGGGTTCTCGTAGTTCAGGTCCGGCTGGTGGCTGAAGAAGCGGTGCCAGTAGTACTGGCCGCGGACGGGATCGTGCGTCCAGTTCGAGGCCTCGGTGTCGATGAAGATGATCCGGGCGTCGCTGTACGGCTCGTCCGTGTCCGACCAGACGTAGAAGTCGCCGTACGGGCCGTCGGGATCCTCGCGGGAGGCCTGGAACCAGGGGTGGTCGGAGGAGGTGTGGTTCATGACCAGGTCGACGATCACGCGCATCCCCCGCTCGTGCGCCGCCTCGACGAACGCGCGGAAGTCCTCGACGGTGCCGTAGTCCGCGTTGATCCCGTAGAAGTCAGCGATGTCGTAGCCGCCGTCGCGGAGCGGCGAGGGGTAGAACGGCAGCATCCAGATGCAGTCGATCCCAAGCCATTGCAGGTAGTCGAGCTTCTGCTGCAGGCCGCGGAAGTCGCCGGAGCCGTCGTCGTTGCCGTCGAAGAACGCGCGCGTGTGGATCTCGTAGAAGACGGCCGTCTTGAACCAGGTCGGGTTCGACTCGAACCAATGGACGGGCTGTGAGTGCTCGGCCTCGCTCATGTCGCGCCGATCTTCATCACATGCGCGCCGCCGGGGGCGAGACCGACGTAGTTGCGGCCGATCCGCCAGCGGTAGCGCTCGCCGGTGAGGAGGTCGCGGACGGGAAACGCCTCCGGCAGCCCGAGCCCGGCCGGGACGACGACCACGTCCTCCCGCGGACGCTTCGGATCGAGGTTGGCCGCGACCGCGATGTTCGGCGCCTTGAAGTATGCGAGGACGTGCTCGCCGTGCGTGTCGAGCAGGCGCAGGTTCTCGAAGCGCTGCAGCGCGGGCTCGGCGCGCCTGATCTCGTTCAGCCGCTTTACGAGCGGCAGCAGCGGCCCGTCGAGCGCGCGTTGCTTCACCTCGTACTTCTCCGAGTCGAGGTACTCCTCGCTTCCGGGCGCGACGGGAATGTTCTCGCAATGCTCGAAGCCGGAGTAGATCCCGTACGAGGGCGACAGCGTCGCGGCGAGCACGAGCCGCAGCTCGAAGGCCGGGCGGCCGCCCTGCTGGAGGTATTCGTGGAGGATGTCTTGCGTGTTCGCGAAGAAGTTCGGGCGGTAGTAGGACGACCACTCGAGCTGCTGGGAGAGGAACTCGGCCAGCTCCGCCTTCGTGTTCTTCCAGGTGAAGTACGTGTAGGACTGGCTGAAGCCAATCTTCGCGAGCGTCGTCATCATCGCCGGCCGCGTGAACGCCTCCGCGAAGAGGACTGTGTCCGGAAACTCGGCGCGCACCTCGGCGATCAGCCACTCCCAGAAGGGCACCGACTTCGTGTGCGGGTTGTCGACGCGGAAGGCGCGGACACCGTGGCGGCACCAGTGCAGAACGACGTCGCGCAGCGCCTCCCACAGCCCCGGCCAGTCCTCCGAGTCGAAGTTGACGTTGTAGATGTCCTGGTAGCGCTTGGGTGGGTTCTCGGCGTACTTGAGCGTCCCGTCCGGCCGGCGGTTGAACCACTCCGGGTGCTCCGTGAGCCAGGGGTGGTCGGGCGAGCACTGGATCGCGAAGTCGAGCGCGAGCTCGAGCCCGGCCTTGCGTGCGGCCGTGACGAGGTTGTCGAAGTCCTTCAGCGTCCCGAGGTCGGGATGGATCGCGTCGTGGCCGCCTTCGTTTCCCCCGATCGCCCAGGGGCTGCCCGGATCGCCGTTCGCCGCGGTGAGCGCGTTGTTGCGGCCCTTCCGGTTCGTCACGCCGATCGGGTGGATCGGCGGCAGGTAGATCACGTCGAAGCCGAGCTCGGCCAGCCGCGGCAGCTCCTTCTGGACGCCCTTGAAGCCGCCCCAGCTGCGCGGGAAGAGCTCGTACCAGGAGCCAAACCGAGCCCGTAGGCGCTCGACATCCGCCTCCAGCGGCTTGTCGAGGCCCGTCTTGCCGTGGCGCTCCTTCGCGCCCAGCTTCGCGGCCGCCGCGCGCCAGGACTCCAGCTCACCCGGGCCGAAGAGCGCCGCCGCCTCGGAGAGCTCCCCGGCGAGCTCGGTCTGACCGGCCGCCAGCTTGCGGTCGAGCTCGTCGAGCAGCGTCGCGTAGCGGTCGACCCACGCCTCGAGCGTGTAGTGCCAGCGACCGAGACCGACGGGCTCGAAGCTGCCGGCCCAGCGGTCGTTGCCGAGAGGCTCGAGCGGCGCCTCGAGCCACCTGCGCGAGCCGGCGGCGCGGTAGCGAACGACTGCGCGAAGGATGTCATGGCCGTCCTTGAAGATCGTCGCCGAGACGGCGACCCGGTCGCCGTCCGTGACCTTGACGGGATACCGTCCGCAGTCGACCTGCGGGCGCACGTCCTGGATCTGGATCCGGGGCGGCGGTTGCTTGGCGGACGGTGTGGGCACGGTTCGGTGACTTTTAGCGAAGGGCGAACGGCAAACAGGCGATGAAGCTTCGACGATCCAGCGGCGTCGTGCTGCACCCGACCTCGCTTCCGAGCGGGAAGCTCGACGCCGAGGCGTACGCGTTCGTCGACTGGCTCGCCGCCGCCGGCCAGAGCTGGTGGCAGGTGCTGCCGGTCGGGCCACCTGACGAGCTCGGCTCACCCTACGCAGCCGCGTCGGCGTTCGCCGCCTGGGACGGCTTCCTCGCCGACCCCGACGCGCCCGTCTCGGCGCGCGCGCAGGCTGCATTCCGCCGGGCGAACGCGTTCTGGATCCAGGATTGGGCGGACGCCGGCGGCAGCGTCGCGGCTCAGGTTCGCTTCGAGCGCGAGTGGTCGGCGCTGCGCGCCTACGCCGGCGAGCGTGGCGTGCGGCTCATCGGCGACGTCCCGATCTACGTCGCCCAGGGAAGCGTCGACCACCTCGCACACCCCGAGCTCTTCCTGCCCGAGCTCGTCGCGGGTGCGCCGCCGGACAGGCTGGGCCCGCTCGGACAGCACTGGGGCAACCCGCTCTTCGACTGGGACGCGGCCGCTTGCGACGGCTACCGCTGGTGGATCGAGCGGCTGCGCCGGACGCTGGCCCTCTTCGACCTGACGCGGATCGATCACTTCCGCGGCTTCGCCGAGTTCTGGGCGATCCCGGCCGGCGCGCTCGACGCGCGTGCGGGTCACTGGCTGCCCGGGCCCGGCGCGGCCGTCTTCGAGGCGGCCTCGGCCGAGCTCGGCCGGCTGCCCGTGATCGCGGAGGATCTCGGCCTGATCACGCCCGACGTCGTCGAGTTGCGCGACCGGCTCGGCTTCCCCGGGATGGTCGTGCTGCTCTGGGCGTTCCAGAGGCGGGCCTCGAATCCGCACCGCTTCGAGAACCACCGCGTCCACCAGGTCATCTACACAACGACGCACGACACCGACACGCTGCGCGGGCACTTCCCGCGGCGGAAACCGTGGACGCTGATCGAGCTGGCGCTCTCCTCGCGCGCGGCGCTCGCGATGATCCCGCTCCAGGACGTGCTCGGACTCGGCAGCGAGGCACGGATGAACACCCCTGGCGAGCCGCTCGGCAACTGGACGTGGCGGTTGGAGCCGGGGCAGCTGACCGCTGCGCACGCGACCCGGCTGCGCAGGCTCGTCGAGGCCGCCGGACGGCTGTGACATGCTCGCCGCGTGACGGAAGCTCCACCGCCACGCAACGTCCTGATCCAGCTCTTCATCCTCGGCCAGCTGGCGGTCAGCTGATGGGACGCGAGTTCGCGCAGGACGGGATCGACCGGAACGACTACGCCGTCCTGACCGTGATCGGCTTCTATGGTCCGATCACGCCCACCGACCTCGCGACGAAGCTCGGCTTGCCGCCGACGACGCTCTCGACCTCGATTCGCCGGCTCGGCGCGCACGTCGCGCGCCGGCCGCATCCGACCGGCGGTCGCACCGCCGCCAGATCTGGACGTCGATCACCTCGAACGGCATCGTGGAGCGGATCGACCCGGCCACCAATACGGTCGTCGCGACGGTGAAGGTCGGCGCGCAGCCGGTGGACGGCGCAATCGCACCGGACGGGACGGCCTGGATCCCGAATCGCGGCATCGGCACGGTCTCGCTGATCGACGGGAGGACGAACCGCGTCCGCGGAGTCGTGAAGGTCGGACCGCGGCCGATCGTGATCACCGAGGCGTTCGGCCACATGTGGGTGCCGAGCTGGGGCAGCGCCGGCTTCCGCCCGTAGCTCATCCACCCTCCTCGCCGTTCTCCTACCAATGGATCCCCGCCAGGAGAGACTCACGCGGAACGAGGCGCTGTTCCGCGACACGAACGAGAGCGTCCGCGCGATCGCCGCCGCCCACGGCGACGACGACCACGTCTACGAGTTCTACTGCGAGTGCTCGAATGCGAACTGCACCTTTCAGCTGCAGGCGACGCTGGCCGAGTACGAGGCCGTCCGTGCGCACCCGCAGCGGTTTCTGATCAGACCCGAGCACGTGCTGCCGGAGATCGAGACGGTCGTGCAGCAGAACGCCAACTGGTGGGTGGTCGAGAAGCAGGGTGAGGCGGGCGAGCTCGCCGAGGACCTCGACGCGCGCAGCGATTAGAGCTGCTCAGGCCGGCTCGACCGGCAGGCCGCTCGCGATCGCGCGGCCGCCGCCGGCGCTCTCGTAGATCACGTCGATGACGTCGTTCTGCCGGTAGGTGCCGGCGACGCCGAAGACGATCGACGTCCAGCGCCAGAAGCCGAGCTTCCCCTCCTGTCGGAGCTCGCGCGCGAAGACGAGCGCGCCGTGCTCGAGCCTGTAGTCGCTGCCCGCTCGCTGCGCGACGCCGTTGACATACACCTCCGTCGGCCGCTCGACGCCGGCCGGCAGCTCGACGCGGGTTCCGCTGCGCACCGCCCTGGTCACCTTCATAGAATGGCAGCCCGTGGGCCGAACTCTCGCAGTTGTCGTGCTCTGCGCGCTCACCTTCTCGGGGGCGGCCTTCGGCGCCGACGCCGGTTTCACGCCCCCGGAACCGCACTCGCCGAACGCGGAGGCGATCAACGACGCCTACAACTGGGTCGCGATCTTCACGGGCGCGATCTTCGTGCTCGTCCAGGGGTCGCTGCTCTGGTTCATCGTTCGCTACCGGGCCGACCGGCGTCCGCGCGAGCGGGACGGCGCGCAAATCCACGGCAACACGAACCTCGAGCTCGCCTGGACGGTCGGGCCGGTGCTGATCCTCATCGCGATCGGCGCCTTCGTCTTCTACAAGCTGCCGGCGATCCAGAACGTCCCCGCCGCGACCGCAGCCGGCGGTCGGCTGGACGTGCGGGTGGACGGCTCCCGCTACTACTGGAATTTCCGCTATCCGAACGGCGTGATCGCGGTCGACAACCTGCGCGTCCCGGTCGGGCAGAACGTCCGGCTCGACGTCGGCGCGCCCGACTCCGACGTGATCCACTCGTGGTGGATCCCGGCGCTCGGCGGCAAGATCGACGCCATCCCCGGCGTGCGGAACGAGACCTGGTTCCGCGCCGATTCCGCCGGTATCTACCGGGGCCAGTGCGCCGAGTTCTGCGGGATCCAGCACGCCGTGATGCGAGCCTCGGTCGAGGCGATGCCTCGCGACGAGTTCGAGGCGTGGCTCGACGAAGAGGCGCGCGCCCAGGAGGCCGCCGACAGCCCCAGCCTCGGCAAGGACACGTACGCCGGCGCCTGTGCCAAGTGCCACGGGCTCGCCGGCGAGGGAGACATCGGCCCACGGCTGCGAGGCAACCAGCTCCTCGGGGACGAGGCCGGGCTCGAGCAGGTGATCCGGAACGGCCGCGGCGCGATGCCGCCGATCGGCAGGGACTGGGAGTATCTCCAGGTGGCGGCGCTGCAGGGCTACCTGCAGGAGGAGCTGCTCGGTGGCGGCTAACGGAGAGACTCCGATCCCCGCCTGGCAGCGCGGCCGGGTCGCGAGCTGGCTCGTCACCACCGACCACAAGCGGATCGGGATCCTCTACCTGGCTACCGCCGGGCTCTTCTTCGTCGCCGGCGGGATCATGGCGCTCCTGATCCGGACGCAGCTCGCGCAGGCGAACTCCGACTTCATCACCCGCGACGGCTACAACGAGCTCTTCACGATGCACGGGACGACGATGATCTTCCTCGTCGTCGTCCCGATCCTCGCCGGCTTCGGGAACTACCTGATCCCGCTGATGATCGGCGCGCGCGACATGGCCTTCCCGCGGCTGAACGCGCTCTCGTACTGGCTCTTCCTCTTCGGCGGGATCATCCTGCTGCTCTCGTTCTTCGCCGAGGGCGGCGCCGCGCGCGGCGGCTGGACGAGCTATCCACCGAATTCCGTCTATTCGGCCGGCAACGGCCAGGACCTCTGGATTCTGGCTCTCCACATCCTCACGGTCGCCTCGCTCGCCGGGGCGATCAACTTCGTCGTCACGATCCACAACCTGCGGACGGCCGGGATGAGCTGGACGCGCCTGCCGCTCTTCGTCTGGTCGGTCGAGGTGTACGCGGTGATGCTGATCGTCGTACTGCCGACTCTCTCAGCCGGCCTGACGCTGCTGCTGCTCGACCGGCAGGCCGGGACGAGCTTCTTCGTCCCGAGCGAGGGCGGGAGCGCAGTTCTCTACCAGCACGCCTTCTGGTTCTTCGGGCACCCCGAGGTCTACATCATGGTCCTGCCCGTCTTCGGGATGATCTCCGAGATCCTGCCCGTCTTCGCGCGCAAGCCGATCTTCGGCTACAAGGCGGTCGCGTTCTCGACGGTGGCGATCGGCTTCTTCTCGATGCTCGTGTGGGCGCACCACATGTTCACAGTCGGGATGCCCGGCTTTTTGAACGCGTTCTTCATGGTCTCCTCGATGGTGATCGCCGTTCCGACGGGGGTGAAGGTCTTCAACTGGCTGGCGACGCTCTGGCGTGGCAACCTGCGCTTCGACACGGCGATGCTGTTCGCCCTCGGCTTCCTCTCGGTCTTCACGATCGGTGGCCTCTCGGGGATCTTCGTCGCCGCCTTCCCGATCGACTGGCAGGTGCACGACTCCTACTACATCGTCGCCCACCTGCACTACGTGCTCTTCGGTGGCTCGATCCTCGGGATCTTCGCGGGGCTCTTCTACTGGTGGCCGAAGTTCTTCGGGCGGCTGCTCGACGAGCGGCTCGGGAAGCTCGGCTTCTGGTTCACGTTCGTCGGTTTCAACCTGACGTTCTTCCCCCAGCACATGCTGGGCCTGCTCGGGATGCCGCGGCGGATCTACACCTATGAGGACACGGGCCTTCTGCAGGAGTACAACCTGGTCTCCTCCATCGGCTCCTACGTGATGGGAATCGGGATCCTCGTCTTCGTCGTCAACGTCCTGAAGACGCGCAAGTCCGGCAGGCGCGCCGGGAACGACCCGTGGCTCGCGGACACGCTCGAGTGGTACACGACCTCGCCGCCGCCGGCCTGGAACTTCGAGCGGGTGCCCTACGTCACGAGCGCGCGGCCGCTGTACGACCTGCGCCGGCGGCTGCAGGAGCGCGGTGCGCTCTAGCGTGCGGACGCGACCGGGGCCGTGGCTGCTCCTCGCGGCGCTCCTCGGCGTGGCGGGGACGCTGCTCGCCGTCGTCTCCGGGACGCTCGGGATCGGGCACGAGTACGTCTCGGCGCTGGCGGCGCCGCCGCTCGCCGCCGTCGTGGTCGCCGCGTGGGTCGCGCACCGGCACCTGCTCGTCCCCGCCTCGGCCGCGCTCGTCCTCTTCGGCCTGGCCGCCGCCGTGACGATGCCGGGGCTCCATGTCGCGCTCGCCTCACTCTCGCTGGCGGCGGCGCTCGTGTCCGCGGCGCAGTGCTTCGCCGGGGCGCGCGTCTCGGTCGGCGGGCCGTGGCGGGACTACGTGACGCTGACGAAGCCGCGGATCATGTCGCTCCTGCTCGTGACCGGCGCCGGGGGGATGTTCGTCGGCGCGCAGGGAGCGCCGCCGCTCGACACCTTCGTCGCGGCGATGGCCGGCCTCGCGCTCGCGTGCGGCGGCGCCAGCGCGCTCAATCACCTCCTCGACGCGGACATCGACCGGCTGATGGGCAAGCGGACCGAGAAGCGCCCGGTCGCGGCGGGTCGGGTGCCGCCGGCGCACGCGCTCGAGTTCGGGCTGACGCTCTCGGCGCTCTCGTTCGTCCTGCTCGCGAGCACCGTCAACGTGCTCACCGCGACGCTCGCGCTCGTCGGCAACCTCTTCTACGTCGTCGTCTACACGCACTGGCTGAAGCGCGCGACGCCGCAGAACATCGTCATCGGCGGCGCGGCGGGCGCGGTGCCGCCCCTCGTCGGCTACGCGGCCGCGAGCGGAAACCTCGGCTTGCCCGCACTCTGGCTCTTCCTGATCGTCTTCCTCTGGACACCACCGCACTTCTGGGCGCTCGCGCTGCTGCTGAAGGAGAGCTATGCGGCTGCGAAGGTGCCGATGCTGCCGGTCGTGAGTGGCGACGCGGAGACGACGAGGCAGATCGTCTGGTACTCGCTCTTGCTGGTCGCGTTCACGCTCGCCGTCGGCTTCTCGCTCGGCCTGCTCTACTCGGCGGCGGCGGCGCTGCTCGGCGCCGTCTTCCTCTGGCTGGCGCGGCAACTCCGCCGCTCGCCGACGCCACGGAACGCGGGCATCCTCTTCCACTACTCGCTCCTCTACCTGGCGCTGCTCTTCGTGGCGGCGGCCGTCGATCCGATGGTGCTATGAAACCGCTGCTTTGAAAGAGATCACGCCCGAGCTCGAGCGCAAGAACCTGATCCTGGGCTGGGCCCTGTTCGGGGTCTTCGTGCTCCTCTTCGCCGGCACGGTCGGCGTCGCGCTCCTCTACCTTGCCCTCGACTGATCGTCCGATCGTCGTCCCGCACGGTTCCGTGGGTTCGGGCCGCTGCTCGAGCGCTTGTGGTGATTCAACACAAACCTTCGTGCGCGGCCGCGGGTCCGGGTGACGATCTTCCTCGCAACGCCGGAGTCGCCGCCGCCGGGGATCCGGCTGGCGGTCAAGGACCTGTTCGACACGGCCGGCCTCGAGACCACCTACGGCTCCGCGATCTTCGCCGGACACGTCCCACGCAAGACCGCGAGCGCCGTCCAGCTGCTCGAGGAGGCGGGGTACGCGAACGTCGGCAAGGCGAACCTGCACGAGTTCGCCTACGGCACGACCTCCGAGAACCCGCACTTCGGCGACGTCCCGAACCCGCGCTATCCCGGCCGGGTCGCGGGCGGGTCGAGCGGCGGTTCGGCGGCGGCGGTGACAGCGGGGCTCGCCGACGCGGCGCTCGGCACCGACTCGGCCGGCTCGATCCGGATCCCGGCTGCCTGCTGCGGCGTTGTCGGGCACAAGCCGACGCACGGGCTCGTTCCGCTCGACGGCTGCTGGCCGCTCGCTGCGAGCTTCGACACGGCCGGGCCGATCGCCGGCGACGTGGAGTCGTGCGAGGGGATGCTGACGGTGCTCGCCCCCGGCTTCGAGGCGGTGCCGCTGGAATCGCTCGAGGAGCTCGAGGTCGGCGTCGCCTGGACGGAGCTCGCCGACCCGCTCGTTCGCGCGCGAGTGGAGGAGGCGGTAGCCCGCTTCCCGCGTCGCCGCGCCGTCCAGCTCCCGCTCGTCCCCGCCGAGACGTATGCGATCTTCAAGCGCGAGGTCGCCGGCGTTCACCGCGAGCTCTACGCCGAGAACGCCGATCTGTACGGCGAGGACGTGCGCCAGAAGCTGGCGACGTGCTTCGCCGTCCGCGACGGCGACGTCGAGCGGGCGGAACGGCTCCGGCAGGAGTACCGCGAGCAGGCCGAGACCGTCCTCGACGGGCTCGATCTCGTGCTGACGCCGACGCTGCCGATCGTGCCGCCGTCGCTCAATCGCGGCGCCGGACCGGGTGACCTGGACGTCCGCGAGGCTCTCATCCGCTTCACGTATCCGTTCTCCGCGCTCGGCTGGCCCGCCTTGGCCCTGCCGTGCGAGGAGACCGCGGAGGGACTGCCGGTCTCGCTCCAGATCGCCGGGCGCGCGGACGCCGACGGGCTCGTACTCGCAGCCGGCCGGCTCCTATCACTCGATTGAGGGACAGCCGGGGTCGCGTTCCAGCCGAAGACGGGCAGCGATGCGTCTCACTCGCCTCGTCCTCCTCTGCCTTGTCGCGCTCCCGTCACCGGCTCGGTCCAGGCGCGCATCGCCGTTCCCGCCGCGCCGCAGAATCTGAAGCCGTTCCTCCTGCGCGCCGACGAGGCGCCCAAGCGTGAGTTCTCGCGGACGCCGTCGTTCTCGTGGCTGCCCGTGCGCGGCGCGATGCGCTACGAGTTCGAGCTCTCCAAGAACCAGGCGTTCACGGAGGCCGGCATCTTCTGGTCGGACGAGCAGCTGAAGGCGCCGGCCGTCTCGATCCCGGTCGCGCTGCCGTGGCTGACCGGCAACCCGTACGCGCTCTACGCCCGCGTCCGCGCGATCACGGCCGCCGGCGTCACCGGCTGGAGCGCCGCCTACGGCTTCAACGTCCGCTGGGGCAACCTGCCGCAGCAGCTCCCGTCCGATCCGGGCATGTCCGGTTGGAGCGTGGTGCAGGGTGCGACGAGCTACCACGTCTGGTTCGTGGGCGTCTTCCCCGGCAAGGTCGTCGCGACGAAGACGAACGCCGTCGATCACCGTGAGTTCTACGCCTTCCACCAGCAGGCGGCGTTCTCGGGCGCGGTGCGTTTCCGCATCCGCGCCGTCCGCAACCTCTACGGCTCGA
>JBDSOJ010000073.1:0-35140 GCA_039914895.1 Gaiellaceae bacterium | reverse complement strand
GACCGCGGTCGATGTGCGCCTCCACCTCGACGCTGCGCGGCTCGAGGCCGACGAGCGCGTGGGTGACGGAACACGCGAGCACTCAACCGACCGTACGCGCACACCTGTCACGGGTGTGAAACGGAGTACGAACGATTTCGCGACAGATCAGGATCGGCTCGAGTGACTCACCCGCGCTCGCTGCCCTGGTACGGTCGCCTCCGTGGCGGTCGACTGGGACTGGACGCGCGTTGTCTTCGATCACGTCAAGCTGAGCGTGCGCGATCCGGCGGCGAGCACCGCCTTCTATCGAGCCGCGCTCGCGCAACTCGAGATCCCTCCGCTCTGGGAGAGTGAGCGCGGCGCGCAGTTCGCCAATCTCGTCGTCGTCGACGGCGAGCCGGGAGGGCCGATCCACGTCGCCTTCGTGGCGGCCTCGCGCGAGCAGGTCGAAGCCTTCCACGTGCAGGACTCGAGGCGGGCGGGCGCGACCACGGCCCCCCGGCGTGCGTGAGCAGTACAGCTCGGACGACGCCGGGCTCTACTACGCGGCGTTCCTGCTCGACCCCGACGGCAACAACGTCCAGGCCGTCGGGCGTGAGTTTTAGAGAGACGGGCCCGGAGGCCCGCCTCAACCATCTAATAGTGGATGCCGCTCGCGGCGTCGAGCTCGCGCAGGCGGCGAATCCGCTCGGCCATCGGCGGGTGCGTCGAGAACAGCGCCGACATGCCGCGCTTGCTGAGCGGGTTCGCGATGTAGAGCGCCTCGGTCGCCGGATTGACGTTCATCGGGACCGCCTCGACGCCGCGCTCGAGTGTCCCGAGCGCCTCCGCCAGCGGGCGCCCTTCACCGAGGTACTTCGCAGCGGTCGCGTCGGCGAGGTACTCGCGCTGACGCGAGACGGCGAGCTGCAGGATCATCGCGGCGAGCGGCGCGACGATGATCGCCACGAGGACGCCGACGATCCCGAGCGGATTGTTGTCCTCGTCGTCGCCACCGCCGAAGAACATCGAGAACTGGAGGATGTTCGCGATCGCGGCGATCGCGGCGCCGATCATCGCGGCGATCGTCATCACGAGGATGTCGCGGTTCGCGATGTGTGCCATCTCGTGCGCGAGCACGCCCTTCACCTGGTCGCGCGGCAGGTAGCGGAGCAGACCCTCCGTCACCGCAACGACGGCCTTCTTCGGGCTGCGGCCGGTCGCGAACGCGTTCGGCTGCTCGGACGGGATCAGGTAGACGCGCGGCATCGGCACGCCGGCCTTGCCGGCGATCTCCTCGATGTCGCGGTACAGCTCGGGCGCCTCGCTCCGATCGACCGGACGCGCCTTGCTCGCCTTCAGCGCCAGCTTGTCCGAGAACCAGAACATGACGAGGTTGAAGATGACCGCGATGCCCGCGAAGAGCAGCAGGCCGCCCGAGCCGCCGAACAGGTAGCCGAGGCCGACGAAGAGGGCCATCAGCCCGGACAGGATGATCCAGGTTCGTGCCTGGGTCAGGAATCTGGTGCGGGTGATCGACATGTGGTGGCGTTGTTCCTTTCCGGCTGAATGTGATGTGGCTGGGGATTCAGTCGGAAGTTTCTCCCGCCGCCGATCTCCTGAGCAGATCGAGGCCTGCGCGCCCGGGCCGAAGCCGTGATGACGAGCGACGCACGTTCGGGGATAGTGCCTTCCGTCGAGGCGAATCGTAGCGTTCGCGAGGTCTCGAGCGTGTTGCCCCGGAGTTAAACCGTGATGCGCTCGAGCTCGCCCGACCGGACGGCGACGACCTCGAAGCGGCAGTCGAGCTCGAGGCAGGCCGGATTGCGCGCAAGCCACGCCTCGGCGGCGCGGTGAAGCCGGCGCAGCTTCTCCTGGTCGACCATCTCGAGCGGATCGCCGAAGCCCGAGCCCGTCTTGCCCTTCACCTCGCAGAAGACGAGCCGACGTCCGCGGCGGACGATCAGGTCGAGCTCGTAGCCGCCGGCCCAGACGTTCGCGCCGAGGATCCGGTAGCCGCGGAGGCGGTAGTGCCGTGCGGCGCGACGCTCGATCTCCGCACCCTTCCTCGAGGTGCTCACCGCTCGAGCCCTCGCGTTCCTGGGGTGTCGCCGGTGGTGCCGCGCCGGAGGGGACAGTGCGCTAGCACGGCCCCTGAGAACCCGGCGCCGCCGGCGGCGTCAGGCAACGCCGGAGGCCGGCTCTGCCGGCCGGGAGGCGTTGCCGGCCAGGGGCGCGAGGGTGGCGGGCGGCACGGCGCTCGTCAGGGTTGCGATGCGTACGCAAGGGCGTTGAACGAGAGTCGGTGCTGATCGCTGGGGCCGTGCTCGCGCACCGCCGCTGAGTGACCCGGGGTGATGTAGCCGACGTGGCGCGCGAAGCCGTAGCGCGGGTAGAGCGCGTCGAGCCGGCGCATCACCCGATCGCGCGTCACCTTCGCGACGATCGACGCGGCTGCGATCGCGGCGCTCTTGGTGTCGCCGTCGACGACCGCGCGGTGCTCGGGCGCCGTCGGACCGAGCCGGAAGCCGTCGACGAGACAGGCATCCGCAGGCGGCGCGAGGTCGGCGAGCACGGAGCGCAGACCCCACAGGTTCGACTTGTGCAGGCCGTTGCGGTCGATGTCGGAGGAGGGAATCACGCGGAGGCTGATCCGCGTCGCGCAGCCGACGACGGCGCGGAAGAGCACCTCGCGCTCGGCCGGCGAGACCTGCTTCGAGTCGTTCAGGGACGCGAGCGGCCGCACGCGGTGGTTGCGCAGGCACTCGTAGTCGAGCAGTACCCCGGCGACCACGAGGGGCCCCGCGAGCGAGCCGCGGCCGGCCTCGTCGGCGCCGGCGACGAAGCGCGCACCGAGCCTGCGGTCGTACGCGAGGAGTTTTTGGCCGGTCGGGCGCGACATGCGTCCGAGGATAGCGCCGGGGTCAGCCGGCGTCTGTCACGGGAGCGCTACGACTTCGTAGCGGCTTCGTCGCCGGCGGGAGCCGCTTCGGGCTCTGCCTCGGCGACGGGCTCGTCCGCGACGGGCTCGTCCGCGACAGGCTCGTCCGCGACGATCTCTTCGGCAGCCGGGTCCTCGACGGGAGCCTCCTCGACCTCGGGCTCCGCCTCTGCGGCGGTCGCCGCTGCTGCTTCAGCCTCGGCCTCGGCGGCTGCGGCCTCGATCGCGGCCTGGTTCGCCTCGGACTCCGCACGGGCGGCGGCGAGCTGGGCCGGTGTCTGACGCAACTCGCGGACGCGGGCCTTCTTGCCGATCTTCTCGCGCAGGTAGTAGAGCTTGGCGCGGTTGACGTCGCCGATCGCGCCGACCTCGATCTTCTCGATCTTCGGGGAGTGGACGGGGAACGTCCGCTCGACGCCGACACCGAAGGACTGCTTGCGCACCGTGAACGTCTCGCGCGCGCCGGAGCCCTGGCGCTTGAGCACGATCCCCTCGAAGACCTGCACGCGGCGGCGCTGGCCCTCGATCACCTGGAAATGGACGCGGACGGTGTCGCCCGCCTTGAAGCGGGGAACGTCCTTGCGCAGCTGACGCTGCTCGATGCTCTCGATGATCGTGCTCATGGCAAAGGTTCAGCTGGCACCGTGTCGGTCTCCGGCCGGCGGCCAATGGTAGCGGAACTAGCGCACGGAAATACGGTTAGGCGGCCAGTAGGTGGCGAAGACCTTGCCGATCAGGTTCTTCCGCGGCACCGTCCCCCACTCGCGCGAGTCACACGATTGCGAGCGGTTGTCACCCATCATGAAGTACTGCCCCTGCGGGACGTTGAAGGTCTCCGCGCCGCGCGTGTCGCGCCGGTTGGGCTCGATGTACGGCTCGTCGAGCCTCTTGCCGTCGATGTAGACGTGGCTCGAGCCTTTTTCGTTCCGCAACTCGACCCGCTCGCCCGGGAGGCCGATCAGGCGCTTCACGAACGTGCCGCCGGCGCCGCAACGCTGCCGGGCCGCCGGCGGCGTCTCGAAGACGACGATCTCGCCGCGCTTCGGGTCGCGGAAGCGGTAGATGAAGCGGTTTGCGAGCACGCGGTCGGAAAAGGACGACTCGCAGCCGCTCGCGGGCGTGGCGCAGTGCAGCGTCGGCTCCATCGAGGAGGACGGGATCCGGTACGGGTTGACGACCCACGCCTTGATCGCGAGCACAATCGCGATCGCGCCGACGATCGTCACGATCCAGTCGATCGTGACGCGCCAGCCGTGCGGCAGCCCGTGGGTGAGCCGGTCGACGGGATTGCGGGAGCGGCGTGGCGGCTCGGACGGAGTCACGAACGGCTCCGGAAACCCCTCGGGCAGCGGTGTCGCCGTCGGCGCGGCCCCGTGCTGCTCCGGCCGCAACGCATACCAGGCTGACGCCGCGGCGAGGCCCGTCCAGAGCAGATCGAAGAGGCCGAAGACCTCGCTCAGGCTGTGGCGGAAGAGCGAGAACATCTCGCCCGACAACACCCCGGTCTGGGCGCCGAAGACCTGCTCCGCCTCCTGCACCGCGAAGGCGAAACCAAGGTACTTGCCGACGAGGACGCCGAGCAGCGCCGTCACGACCGCGATCGCCTGCAGATCCGCCGAGCGGCGCCCGCCGGCCGCACGCTCGACTGCGAATCCGACCACGAAGCCGATCCCCCAGGCGACGACGCCGACCTCGTAGTCGGTGTACTTCGAGATCAGGCCCCAGGCGATGCCGCCCGCCACGGCCACGACCAGGCCGGCCAGCAGGGCGAGGCCGGTCGAGCCGCCCTCCTCGGCCAGTGCCGGCGCCGGCGGGGGCGGCGGCTCCTGGCGCGAGCCGTCCGGCTCCCAGCCGAACCGCTCGAAATCGCTCATCGCACCGTCCGCTCGCGGCTTTGCGCGCGGCGCCACTCGTCGACGCGACCGTGGTCGCCGGAGAGCAGGATCTCGGGGACCGACCAGCCGCGGAACTCTGCAGGCCGCGTGTAGTGCGGGTATTCGAGCCCGCCCTCGAGCTCGGTCGAGAAGCTCTCGTGCTCGCCCGAGCCTTCGGCGAGCGCTCCGGGGAGGCGCCGCGCAATCGCGTCGAGCAGCACCATCGCCGGCAGCTCGCCGCCGGAGAGGACGTAGGGGCCGATCGAGATCGCGTCCGAGGCGAGGTGCGTGACGATGCGCTCGTCGAAGCCCTCGAAGCGTGACGACAGGAGGGTCAGTGCCGGCTCGGCGGCGAGTTCCTCCACCACCGCCTGGGTCAGCGGACGACCCTGCGGCGTCAGCGCGATCACGCGCTGGTCGGGCGAGGTCGCGTAGACGGCGTCGAGCGCGGCCGCGACGACGTCGACGCGCAGCACCATCCCGGCGCCGCCGCCGTACGGCTCGTCGTCGACCTGACCGCTGCGCAGCGGCGTCGTGTCGCGGTAGTTGAGGAGCCTCAGCTCGAGCTCGGTGCCGAGAACGGCCGCGAGCGGCCGCTGCTCGGTCATCCACGCGAATGCGTGCGGAACCTGGGTGAAGACGTCGAGGCGCACGACCGCGGAGGTTACTCGGCGTCCACGAAGCCGCGGGCGACGAGGATTCGGCCCGCCTCGAGGTCGACATCGAGCACGCAGGACTCGATCAGCGGCAGCAGCCGGCCGGAGTCGAGCTCGAGCGTGTCGTTCGCGGGGCCGTTCTCCACCTCGGTGACAGTACCGAGCGAGCGGCCGCCGTCCTCTTCGACGCGCAGGCCCACGAGCTGGAAGACGTAGTACGCGTCCTCGTCCGGCTCCGGGAGCTCGTCGCGGCGGACGGCGAGCGTGGCTCCCCGCGGGACAGCGCGGTCGAGCTTGAGCACGGGGCGGCCGCCGGCGCCGCGCTTCGACACCGTGATCTCGGCCGACGTCCCGTCGACGTGCAGGACCGCGCCCTTCGCGAACCGTTCGGGTGCGTCGCTGGCGCCCTCGACGAAGAAGGAGCCGTCGACGCCGTGCGGCTTGCCGACCCGGCCTACCGTCACGAGACTATTCAACGATGTCGAGGATCACGCGTTTCCGTGATCCGGCGGCGCTCGCACGGACGATCGTGCGCAGCGCCCGAGCGAGCCTGCCCTGGCGGCCGATCACCTTGCCGCGGTCTTCGGGCGCGACGTAGAGCTCGAGCACCGTCGCGTCCTCGCGCTCGACCTGCTCGACCCGCACCGCGTCAGGATCGTCGACGAGCTGCTTCGCGAGCCAGGTCAGAAGTTCCGCCACTAGTTTGCCGCGCAGGATGACCATCCGCAGAAGCGGATGGTCATCGCGCAAAGATCCCTAAAGGGGCCGCCTTCGGTGACCCGGAAGCGTGGCCGCATCAACGATTGATCCCGGCGACCTTGATCAGCTTGGCGACCGCCTCCGAGGGCTGAGCACCCTTGCCGAGCCATTCGGTCACCTTCGCGTCGTCAAGCTCGATCGTCGACGGGTCGGTCTGCGGGTTGTAGCGCCCGATGATCTCGATGAACCTGCCGTCGCGCGGTGAGCGCTGGTCGGCGACGACCACGCGATAGATCGGGTTCTTCTTCGAGCCGACGCGCGTCAGCCTCATTCGTACTGCCACTGCTATCTCCGTCCTGTCTTTGTCAGCTTCGGTTGCCCGGGAAGTGTAGGCATCTTTGAGCATGGGGGAACCCATGGTTACCCCCATGAGCCCCCTCCTTCTTCGCAGCGTGCCTGAGCGGCGTGAGCGGGGGCTCCCGCCGGGCAAAGCCCGGCTCCGCCCGCAAGCGTCCGCGCCTCGCCAGCGTTCTCAGCGTTTCCCAGTCTTCGTCAGCTGTGGCAAGGAGGGCATCTTTCCCTTCCCCATCTGTTTCATCATCTTCTCCATCTGCTTGCGGGCAGAGAGGAGCTTGTTCACGTCCTGAATCGTCCGGCCGCTGCCTTCGGCGATCCGCTTGCGGCGGGAGCCGTCGATCAGATGGGGCTTGCCCCGTTCCTGCGGCGTCATCGAGAGCACAATCGCCTCCACGCGGGCGAGCTCGCGCTCGTCGATGTCGACGTCCTTCAGCTGGTTGCCGAGCCCCGGGATCAGCTTGATCACGCTCTGGAGCGAGCCCATCTTCTTCAGCATCTTCTGCGCGGAGAGGAAATCGTCGAAGGTGAAGACGCCGGCACGCATGCGTGCCTCCATCGCCGCCTGCTCGTCCTCCTCGACCGCTTCCTCGGCCTTTTCGATCAGCGTCAGCACGTCGCCCATGCCAAGGATCCGCGAGGCCATCCGGTCGGGATGGAACTCCTCCAGCTGGTCGAGCTTCTCGCCGACGGAGACGTACTTGATCGGCTTGCCGGTGACGGCGCGGACGGAGAGTGCGGCGCCGCCGCGTGCGTCGCCGTCGAGCTTCGTCAGCACGACTCCGTCGAAAGCGACGTGCTGCTGGAACGACTCCGCGACGTTCACCGCCTCCTGGCCGGTCATCGCATCGAGCACGAGGAGGATGTTCGTCGGCTTCGCCGCGTTGCGGACGCGGACGAGTTCGTCCATCAGCTCCTCGTCGACGTGCAGCCGTCCGGCGGTGTCGACGATGACGACGTCCTGACCGGCGTCGCGGGCGGCGTCGAGCCCGCGTTTCACCGCCTCGACCGGGTCCTTCGTGTCAGTCCGATAGACAGGGATCTGGATCTGACGGCCGAGCTGCTCGAGCTGGTCGATCGCAGCGGGTCGTTGCAGGTCGGCGGCGACGAGCGCGGGCTTCTTGCCCTCCTTGCGCAGCTTGAGCGCAAGCTTGGCCGAGGTCGTCGTCTTGCCGGAGCCCTGGAGGCCGGCCATCAGGATCACCGTCGGCGGCTTGCCGAACGCGAGCCGCGAGTCGCCGGAGCCCATCAGGCTCGTCAGCTCCTCATGGACGATCTTCACGACCTGCTGCCCGGCGTCGAGGCCCTTCAACACGTCCTGGCCGGTCGCCCGCTCGCGCACCTGGGCGACGAAGCTTTTGACGACCTGGAAGTTGACGTCGGCCTCGAGCAGCGCGAGCCTGATCTCGCGCATCGCCTTCGAGATCGCCTCCTCGTCGAGGCGGCCTTTGCCGCGGAGGTCGCCGAGTGCGTGCTGGAGCTTGTCGGAGAGGGTGTCGAACACGGGCAGACAGTGTAGATATCGCTCAACCGACCGAAGGAGACGGCATGTCCAGCATCGCGAAGGTGATCACGATCATCGGCAACTCCCCCGACGGCTTCGCCGAGGCGGCTCAGGTGGCGGTGACGGAGGCGTCGAAGACGCTGCGCGGGATCACGGGCGCCGACGTGCTCTCGATGAGCTGCGAGGTCAGCGACGACAAGATCACGACGTTCCGGACGACGGTGAACATCGCGTTCGCGATCGAGCGCTGACGCGACTCAGCCAAGTAACAGTCTGTTACTTGGCGAGTTCGTCACGGGCTGATCTACTGACGGTTCTCGTGAACGTTCGACTCGCGCAGGACGAAGACCTCGACCAGCTCATCCGCCTGCGACGCGACTTCACGCTCGAGGACGATCCCGAAGCGGAACTCGTCGAAGGCTACGAAACCGAGTGCCGAACGTTCCTCGAGCACGCGCTGACCGGCAAGCGTTGGCGCATCTTCGTGGCCGAGACCGGCGGGGACGTCGTCTCCCACGCGTACGTCGAGCTGGTGGCCAAGGTGCCACGGCCGACACGGGAGGCGGTGCACTGGGGATACGTGACGAACGTCTACACGGTTCCCGCGCAACGCGGCAAAGGAATCGGTGCGGCCGTGCTCGAGGAGGTGACGGCTTGGGCGGATCAAGCCGCGCTCGAGCTTCTCATCGTCTGGCCGAGCGACGAGAGCCGCCCGTTCTACGCGCGCCACGGCTTTGCCGATGCGGACGAGCCGATGATCAGGCCCGCGGGCGGGTGAGTCATCCCGAAACGAGGGCGCGGGCGAAGTCGTGCGGGTCGAACGGGCGGAGGTCGTCGATGCCCTCGCCGACGCCGATCAGCTTCACCGGCAGCCCAAGCTCGTAGGCGATCGCAACCGCGATCCCGCCCTTCGCGGAGCCGTCCAGCTTCGTCAGCGCGACGCCGGTGACCCCGGCCGTCTCGCCGAAGAGCCGCGCCTGCTGGACGCCGTTCTGACCCGTGGTCGCGTCGACGACGAGGAGCGTCTCGTGTGGGGCGCCCTCGAGCCGGCTCTCGATCACGCGACGCACCTTCGCGAGCTCTTCCATCAGGTTCGACTGCGTGTGCAGGCGGCCGGCGGTATCGACGATCGCGACATCCTTGCCGCGCGCCCGGGCGGCCTCGACGGCGTCGTAGGCAACCGCCGCAGGGTCGGCTCCCTGCGCCGCTCCGACGAAGTCCGCGCCGGCCCGGTCGGCCCAGATCTCGAGCTGCTCCTCCGCCGCGGCGCGCCAGGTGTCGGCGGCGCCGAGCAGGACGCTGCGGTGGTGCTCGCGGAGCTTCTGTGCGAGCTTCCCGATCGTCGTCGTCTTGCCGGTGCCGTTGACGCCGACGACGAGGATCACGCTCGGGCTGCCGGGTAGGTTCAGCGTGCCCGGCTCGCCCAGCATCTCCGCGATCTCCTCCGCGAGCGCCCCGTTCAGGTCGGTCAACTCGTTGCGGGCCTCGAGCCGGCGGACGAGCTCGGCGGTGGCAGGCACGCCGACGTCGCCCCGGATCAGCGCCTCCTCGAGCCGCTCCCAGTCCTCGCCCGAGCCGGGATCGAAGGTGGCTGCGGCGAGTTCGCCGGTAAGAGCGCGGCGGCTCTTGCCGAGCGAGTCGCGCAGGCGGCCGAAGAAGCCGTGCTGCTGCTCGACCGTCTCCTCCGGCCCCTCCGCGTCTCCCAGCAGCTCTGCCCATGACCTGGCCACCCCGGCAGGATACGGTCAGTCGATGCCGGGCTTCGACGAGGAGCTGCTCTCGCGCTTCCGCTGGATCGGCGGCCACGCTGACGTGCTCGGGCTCCTCGCCGACGGCGGCTTCTTCGCCCGATCGGTCGCTGCGCTCGCCGAGCCGTTCGAGAAGGCGCGCGTGACCAAGGTGGCGGGCGTCGAGGCGCGTGGCTTCGTCTTCGGCGCGGCGGTCGCGATGCGGCTCGGCGCCGGATTCGTCCCCGTCCGCAAGCTCGGCTCCGTCCACCCGGGTCCGAAGGCCGTGCGCGTCTCCAGCCTCGACTGGCGCGGCCAAAGCCTGACCTATCAACTGCAGCGGGCTGCGGTCGCGGGCGGAGATCGCGTCCTACTTGTCGACGACTGGGCGGAAACCGGCAGCCAGGCGCTCGCATCACGGTCGCTGATCGAGGAGTGCAGAGGCGCGTGGGTCGGCCTCTCGCTGCTCGTCGACCAGCTCGACGAGAGCGTGCGACGGCGCCTGGAGCCGGTTGTGTCGATCGTGCGCCACGAGCAGTTGCCGTCGGGATAGCCTCACCCCATGGTCAGATGGGAGAGGGTCGCTGAGCTGGCGCGCGAGTTGCCCGAGACCGAGGAGACGACCTCGTGGGGCAAGCCTTCGTTCAAGGTGCGCGGGAAGACGTTCGCCGGCCTCTCGACGCGGCACGAGGGAGCGGTCTGGACGCGTTGCGACGCGGAGGAGCGGCCGCTCCTCGTCGCCTCGAACCCGGACGCCTACCGCCTGACGCCACACTTCGAGCGCTCTCCGGCCTACCTGCTGATCTGGCTCGAGCACATCGACGAGGCCGAGGTGCGGGAGCGGCTGATCGACGCGTGGCTGATCCAGGCGCCGAAGCGCCTGGCCGCGCACCACGAGCTCGACTAGAGGTTTGATGTGGAGTTGGCGCGCTGTGGGGCTGTTCCAGACCAAGCCAGGGCGGCGCGGCGTCCGAAGCGCAGGCTGGTTGCCTGTGTGAGGGCGACGAGACGGCCTGGCGCCGTGTCTGGGGCGGCCCCACAGACCCGCTCAGGTTTCACATCAAGCCTCTAGAAGTCGATCACAACCTCGCCCGCTGAGACCTGCGGCGCCGCGATGGTCAGGTCGGGCAGGTTCTCGCGGATCCAGGCCGCCGCGACCGTGTTCGATTCCTCAGCGCCCGACTCGCTCTCGTAGACGCTGACCGATGCTGCGCCGTCGGCCGTGCGGATGAGGTGGTATGCCTTGAAGCCATCGATCTCGCTGACGATGCGCTTGACCTCAGTTTCGTTCTCGACCAGCGCGTCGGCCAGCTCGCTGCTGCCGGTGTAGATGCGGACCGTCCCGTACACGATGACTCCTCCCGTTCGAGCTGCCCCAACCCTCGGCGTGCTCGGCAGTTTCTCACACGGATCGTGGCTTTGCCGCGTCGACTGTTGCTAGCCGGCGAGCACGGCGGCTTCCTCACACTCCACCCTGCGTGAGACGACCTGCGAGACACCGTCGTCGCCCATCGTGACGCCGTAGAGGACGTCGGCGGCCTCCATCGTCCGCTTCTGGTGCGTGATCACGACGAACTGGGCGCGGTCGGCGTAGCGGCGCAGCAGCTCGACGAAGCGGCCGATGTTGGCGTCGTCGAGCGCGGCCTCGACCTCGTCGAGGAGGTAGAACGGGCACGGTTTCGCGAGGAAGAGCGCGAACAGGAACGAGATCGCGCCGAGCGCCTTCTCGCCACCGGAGAGCATCCCGAGACGCGTGATCTTCTTGCCGGCCGGGCGCAGCTCGACCTCGACACCGGTCTCGCCGCCCTCTTCCTCTGGCTCGATGAGCCGCAAGTGGCCCTCGCCGCCGGGGAACAACGTCGCTGCGACTTCCTCGAAGTGCTCTGCGACCGCGTGGAACGTGTCGGCGAACCGGCGCTCGACCGTCTGGGCGAGCTCGTCGCGCAGGTCGGCCAGCTCCTTCAGGCTCTGCTCGAGATCCTCGCGCTGTGTCTCGAGCTCGGTCAGCCGCGCCTTTTCCTCCTCATACTCTTCCTTCGCGAGCGGATTGACTTGGCCGAGCTGGATCCGGCGCTGCTCGAGCCGCTCCGCGCGAATGGCGAGCTCGTCGCGATCGTCGCCCTCGGCAGGCTCCGCGGCGGCCTCGTCGAGCCTGCGGCGTGCGTCCGCTGCCTCGGCCTCGATCCGCGTCAGCTCGATCTCGATCTCGGTCGCGCGCTGAGCCGCCTCCTCTGCACCCTGGCGCAGCGCGACCTCCGCGGCGCCGAGGTCGCGGAGCGTCGTGCCGAGCTCGCCGGTGCGGGTCGCACCGGCATCGACGCGGGCGCGAAGCGGCGCCTCGAAGCGGGCGGCTGTGGCGATTGCGGCAGCGAGCGTCTCGTCCAGGCGCTCGCTGCCGACGAGGATGCGCCGAAGCAGATCGGCGTCGAGCGCCGCGGCGCGGCGCACGCCCGTGGCAGACCGGGAGGCGACTGCGATCCGCCCCGCCTCGGCCGCCTCTGCGGCTGTGACTGCCAGCCGCTCGGCTTCCTCGGTCAGCTCGAGTGCCTCCCGCTCGACGTCGTTGCGCTCCGACTCGTCGACCTGCAGCAGCCGGATCTGGCCCTCACCGCCGAGACGTACGCGCATCAGCTCGGCGCCGCCTGCGCGCTCGTTCGCGCGCGCGGCCCCAGCACGCGCCTCGTGCTCCAGCGCGCCGACCCGCGCGAGCTCCGACGCGAGCGCTCCTGCGCGCTCGGCGCCCGCATCCGCGCGCGCCCGCAACGGCTGCTCGAGTCTAGCGGCCACGCCGATCGCGGCCAGCAGCGCCTCGTCGAGCCGATCCGAGCAGGACGCGATCCGCCGCAGCAGCGCCGGGTCGGCCGCGCGTGCGACCCGCAGGTGCGCAACCTGGGCGTAGGCGGCCTCGGCCAGCTCCGCCGCCTCGGCAGCCCGCGCCGCAGTTCCCGACGCGACCTTCGCCTGCGTCTGCAGCTCCTCGACCTCACCCGCGAGCTCCCGGCGTCTCGTCTCCAGCTCGAGCAGGACGGCCTCGGCCGCCTCGCCCGCGAACCAGAGCTCGCCGCGCTGAGGGTCGAAGCCGAAGCCCTCCGCGGTGACGGACGCGACGGTGGCCGAAAGGAGCGCATCGAGCGGGACGACGGGCAGCTCGGCCACGCGCTCCGCCGGCCGCTTGCCGACGAGCACGGTGAGGCTGCCGAGCCCGGCTGCCCTGGCGCGCTGGAGCAGCGCGAGGCCGGCGACGGGATCGTCCGCCACGACCGCGGACGCGCGCCAGCCGAGAGCGGCGGCGACGGCCCGCTCTGCGCCCGCCTCGACATCGAGCAGCGAGAGCGCGAGCTCGGCGCCCTCGTCGGAGAGCATGCGGGCAGCGGGCGGAATCCCCTCACGCTCGGCAAGCGAGCGCTCGAGCGCGGCGAGCCGCTCCTTCGCGATCGCCGCCCGCTCGGCGAGATCGTCGCGCGCGTGCGCCGCTGCGCGGGCCGCGGCCGTCGCCTCGTTCGCAGCTGCCTCGAGCTCCGCCGGTGACGGTCCTGGGCGCTTTACCGCCGCCTCGGCCTCGACGAGCTCGACGCGGACGCGCGCGCGCAGCACCGACACGGATTCGGCCCGCATCGCGATCCGCTCGCCGGCGGTGCCGAGCCGGTAGAGCGCTGCCGTCGCTCCCTCGCGGCCACCGGCCACGTCGGCAAGCTCGGTCTCGATCCCCTGCCGCTCACTCCGCAGTGCCTCGAGACGCTCCTCGGCGCGGGCGGCGGCCCCGCGCTCGAGTGACGCGAGCCGCTCCTGGGCGGCGCGGGCCCGCTCGGCGGCGGCGGCGCCTGCCGCGGCCGCCGTCCGCGCCGCTGCCGTGGCCTCGGCGGCCACCCGCTGAAGCTCGCGGGTCGACTCGTCAGTGGCCTCGCTCGCGGACGCCTCCGCTTCGCCGAGATCGCCTCGCAGCCCTGCGAGTAGCGTCTGCGTGCCCTCCTGGCGCAGCGCGATCCGCTCGGCTGCCCCCTGCAGCCGGTAGAGCGCCTTGATCGCGGACTCGCGTCTCCCAGCCGTGTCCGCGAGCTCCTCCTCGGCGCCCTGGCGGTCGGCGAGGAGCGCGGTCAGCTTCTCCTGTGCGCGCCGGCGGGCCAGGCCGGCGGCGGTCTTCCTCTCCTCGGCAACGACACGGCGCGCGTCGACGGCGGCAAGGTCGAGCTCCGCGATCCGGGCGCGCAGACCTGCGACCTCCTCGACGAGCTTCTCGGCGCGCTCGGCCGCGGTCGCCTGCAGTGCGAGCGGGCGCAGCCGCTTGCGCACCTCGGCCTCGACGTCGCGCGCACGCTCGACCTGGATCCCGACGCGATTCAGCTTCAGCTCGGCGCGGTGCTTGCGGTGCTTGAACTTGCCGAGACCGGCCGCCTCCTCGACGAGCTCACGCCGCTCCTCCGGCTTCGATGCCAGCACTGCCTCGACCTTGCCTTGGCTGACGATCGAGTGCATCGAGCCGCCGAGGCCGACGTCGGCGAGCAGCTCGACGAGATCGGTGCGGCGCACCTGAGCCCGGTTGACGAGGTACTGACCCTCGCCGCCCCGGTGCAGCCGCCGTGCGATCGAGACCTCCGAGAAGTCCAGCTCACCGAAACCGCCGCCCTCGTTGTCGAAGACGAGCTCGACCTCGCAGCTCTCGGCCGGCGTGCGGCCCTCGGCGCCGTTGAAGAGGACGTCGTCCGGTCTTTCCGCACGCAGCTCGGACGGCGCCAGCGAGCCGGCTGCCCAGACGATCGCGTCGGCGACGTTCGACTTGCCGGAGCCGTTCGGGCCGACGACGACGGCGACGCCCGGCTCGAAGGTCAGCTCGAGCGTGTCCGGAAACGACTTGAAGCCGCGCAGGCGGAGAGAGCGCAGGTGCACCGGCGGGAGGCTAGCGTGTCCCGCGGACGCCGCTTGGTCATTTCTGCGCAAGATCGTCATCTGTGGGCCGATGCCGATCGCGCGAAGGTCGCTGAAGCGGGGCCGCGGCCCAGGAGCACGACCGACGATGCCTGTCTAGGCCTCCTCGGCCATCCCAAGCACGTCCTCGCGGCTCATCTTCCCGACCAGCTGGGGATGCGCCGCCTCGACGTGCCGGCCCACCTTCTGCACGAGCTCGTCGTCGGTGTCGGCTCGGATCACCTCGCCGCACTCGCAGTTGATCAGCTTCGCCATTATCGCCCTCCTTCAGTAGGTCAGGACACGATCGGCTTCGAGGACGAGCTCGACCAGGCGGCCCGGCATGGCCGGCTCAGCCACGCCGTTTGGCTCGTACCCGCGCGCCTTGCTGGACATGCCCGAGACGAAGAAGCGGCCGCCGCCCTCGACGATCGCGTCGTACGACTCTCTCAGGCTGCCGGTGCCGAGGCCGACGAGGCTGTCGAGCACCGGCTCCCGCAGGAGCTGGACGGCGTCGCCCGCGAGGAACAGCGACACCTCGTGGCCATCGTCGATCGCGGCGCGCCCGACGAGGAAGCCAAGCGCGGCGCGAGTGGGCGCCTCGGGCCCGCGCGTGAGATTGATCAACAGCTTCGCCATAGCGCGATTGTGGAGGACGCCGCTTGCCGTTACCTTGGCGAAACCTTGGCGGAGACGCGGATCCAGCTCTGCGGCCGGCTCGTCGTGCGGATCGACGGCCGCAAGGTCGACGAGGCGCTGCCGGGGCGGCAGGGCCGGCTCGCCTTCGCCTACCTGGCGACGAACCGCAGCCGGGCAGTCACCCGCGACGAGCTCGCCGACGCCCTCTGGGACGAAGACACGGGCTCCGACCGGCTCAGCCCACTGCTCTCGAAGCTGCGCTCCGTCGTCCCCGTCGAGGGACGGGCGGACGTGCGTCTGACGCTGCCGGACGACACGTGGATCGACGTCGAGGCCGCAGCCGAGGGGTTGCACCGTGTAGAGAGCGCGGTCGCGCGGGGCGACTACGCTGGTGCCTGGGCGCCAGGCCGTGTCGCCCAGCACGTCGCGACGCGGATCTTCCTCCCCGGCGAGGACGCACCCTGGGTCGATGCGGAGCGTCGGCGGCTCGAGGAGATCCTCGTCCGCTCGCTCGAGCTCGTCGGGCGCGCATGCGTCGAGATCGGCGGCGGCGAGCTCGACACGGCCGAACGGGCAGCCCGGAACCTGATCGCTCGCGCGCCCTACCGCGAGAGCGGGCACCGGCTCCTGATGGAGACGCTCGATGCGCGCGGGAACACTGCCGAGGCGCTCCTCGTGTACGAGGGGCTTCGACGGCGTCTGCGCGACGAGCTAGGGGCCGCCCCAAGCTCGTCGACGCAGGCAGTGCACCGCCGTCTCTTGAGCTAGCAGCGACCGGTGGCGCCCCACGTGCACACCCGGCGACGCCCGATCCCGTGCGTGTTGACATCGGTCGGAAGACCGATTGCGCGTCATCCGTAAGGACGAGTCTCAAGCCCCGATCGCGGCGAGCGCCTGCTTGGCGGCCTCCTGCTCGGCCTCCTTCTTCGTTCGGCCGGTGCCGGAGCCGAGCTCCTCGCCGTCGATCTGCGCCGCGCAGGAGAAGTGACGCTCGTGCGCCGGCCCTCCGACGTCGACCACGATGTAGTTGACACTGCGTCCCGTCTTCGCCAGCGCCTCCTGCAGCTCGGTCTTGTGGTCGACGTGGGTCGTCCGCGCGTACTCGATCCGGTCCGAGAAGGCAGCGACGATCGCCGGCGCGACCGGTTCGTAGCCGTGCTCGAGAAACAGCGCCGCGATCGCCGCCTCGAGCAGGGCCGCGGTCACGTTGCGGCTTTTGACGATGCGGGAGAGCTCGTCGCCCGCCAGCACCTCGCCGGCCGCATGGGCGAGCCGCTCGCCCAGGTTCAGCTCGCGTGCGACGGCCGCGCAGCTCTGTCGCGAGACGACGTGCGAGCGGATCTTGGCGAGTCGGCCCTCGGACGCCTCCGGGTAGCGGTCGTACAGCTCCCTCGCGATCGCCAGCTCGAGCACGCTGTCGCCGAGGAACTCGAGCCGCTCGTAGGAGGACGCCCGGTCGGGCGCCCAGGAGGTGTGCGTGAAGACGTGCTCGAGTCGCTCGCGCGGGAGCGCGTCGATCAGGCGCCCGAGCTCGGTCGGGTCGCCGGTCGGGATCGCGCCGCTACTGGTGCGAGGAGACGTAGTCGACGGCCTGCCCGACGGTCGTGATCTTCTGGGCGTCCTCGTCCGAGATCTTGATCCCGAACTGGTCCTCGAGCTCCATGATCAGCTCGACGAGATCGAGCGAGTCCGCGTCCAGGTCCTCCTGGAAAGACGCCTCCTCGTTGATCTCGGTCTCCTCGACCCCGAGCTGCTCGGTCAGGACTTCCTTGACCCGCTCGAAGACTTCCTCACGCGACGCTGCCAAATCGACTCCTTGTTGTTCGTGGGCGAGAGCGCGCACGATCATACAGCGGCCTGCGGCGATTGCTCTCGCAAGCGCGCGGCCAGGCGGCCGACGACGTCGTGCTCGACGCCGCGTGCGGCGAGGTGGATCGCGTTCGAGATCGCGCGCCGCGACGAGTTACCGTGCGCGATCACGGAAAGCCCGCGCAAACCGAGCAGGTACGCGCCGCCGTAGGTCTCCGGGTCGAGGGTCGAGCGCAGCCGCCGCGCGGCCGGGCGAATCAGCAGGCCGCCGAGCCTCCCGCGGGGCGTGGCGATGACCTCGTCACGGAGGGCGTCGAGCACGGTCTTGATCGTCCCCTCCAGCAGCTTCAGGGCGATGTTGCCCGTGAAGCCGTCGCAGACGACGACGTCGGCGGCACCGGCCAGGAGGTCGCGGCTCTCGGCGTTGCCCGCGAACTCGAGCTCGCTCGCGGCGAGAAGCGCGTGCGCCTCGAGCGTGAGCTGGTTTCCCTTCTCCGCCTCCTCTCCGATCGAGAGCAGACGCACCTCGGGGCGGGCGAGCTCGAGGATCTCCTCGGCGAAGATCGCGCCCATGTAGCCGAACTGGAGCAGGTGCTCGGCCCGCGCATCAGCGTTCGCGCCCGCATCGAGCAGGACGGAAGGGCCTCTCTGCGTCGGGATGGGGACGGCGATCGCGGGGCGCAGCACGCCGGGGATCCGGCGCAGGTGGAGCAGGCCGGCTGCGAGCATCGCGCCCGTGTTCCCGGCCGAGACGACGGCGTCGGCGCGGCCGCCGGCGACCGCGAGGTGCGCGGCGACGAGGGACGAGTCGGGCTTGCCGCGCACAGCCTCGGCCGGCTTCTCGTGCATCTCGATCAACTCGGACGTCTCGACCAGCGGGAGGCCCTGCGTGTCGAGGCCGGCGGGGCCGAAAAGGGTCACGTCGACGCCGTGGGCGGCCGCGTCGGCTGCACCCGCGACGATCTCGTCGGGCGCTTGGTCGCCCCCCATCGCATCGACCGCGATGCGGGCCAACGCTACGGGGCCGGCGTGCGGAGCGGTTCGATCTCGCGGCCCTTGTACGTGTGGCACGTCGGGCAGACGCGGTGCGGCCGCTTGGGCTGATGGCAGGTCGGGCAGACGTTGACGCGCGGCGCCTCGATCCCGTGCTGAGCGCGCCGCTTGTCTCGACGGGCCTTCGAGGTTTTCTTCTTGGGGACGGCCATGAGCGGTTGCGGAGTATAGCTACAGCGATCTCGACCTGGTCGGCGCGACGGCCTCGAGGTAGCGGCGGTCGTGGGAGACGACGAGGGCTACAGACGGTCGCGGAGCTCTTCGAGCGCCGACCAGCGCGGGTCGGGCGTCTCGTCCGCGTGCGTGTGCGGCTCGCTGTTGAGATCCTTGCCACACACGGGGCAGAGCCCCGCGCAGTCGAGGGCGTGCAGGATCTGATCCGGCAACGCGAGCGCGATCGCGTCGCGCGCCCACGCGGTCAGCTCGAGCTGATCGTCGACGACGTACTCGCTACGCAGCTCAGCGGCGTCGCCGGGCTCGTCCGCGTGGTACTCGCGCACGTCGACGGCGATGTCGAGGACGGCGTCGGCGAGGCAGCGCATGCACGGACCGTGAAGGCGCACCTCGAACCCGAGTCGGAGGTCGAGCCCGGTCGTCGCCTGCACGACCGTCAGGTCGGGCTCCACCTCGTGCGGCACGGGCAGGTAGCGCAGGCCGCCCAGCTCGAACGGCTCGAGCTCGACCGGGATCGAGTCGCGGTGCTCCTCCCCCGGCCGGAGGCGGAGGCGACGGAGCGGGAAGCGGGTCATCAGCAGGAGGGTAACGCCTGCAGGTAGATCGCCCTCACGACGCGTCGCTACGGTCGCGTCGGGAGGGGGAACAGTGCGCAAGCACGGGCCCCCGACCAGAGCGGTCGTAGCGGCGCGAGGCGGCGCCGGAGGTGTCGCCGGCCGGGAGCGCGAGCTACAGGTAGGAGTCGTCGTCTTCGGGCTCGCGCGGGCTCGGGTCGCGAGGGCCCACACCGGCGACGACCGACTCCTGTGAGCGCTCGTGCAGCCGCTCACGGCCGCGCTTGACCGCCGAGAGGAACTTGTCGAGGTTGACCTCGAGCGTCGAGAGGATCCCGTCCGCCCAGTCCTCCATCTCGAGCCGCGTCTCGCGCGCCTGCCGGCGGGAGTCGTCGACGATCTCCTGGGCCTGCCGCTCGGCGAGCTTGACGATCTCGGTCTGGGAGGCCTCGCGCACGGCCTGCTCGCGCGCCTCGCCGAGAATCCGATCGGTCTCGCGCTTCGCCTCGGCGAGCATCTCCTGCCGCTCCTTGACGATCCAGCGGGCCTGCTTGATCTCCTCCGGGATGGTCGCGCGCATCTGGTCGAGGATGTCGTAGATCTCCTCGCGGTCGATCCGGACCTGATCCGTGAGGGGGACGGCCTTCGCGTTGTGTACGAGGTCGTCGAGCTTGTCGATCAGTACGAGAACGTCCATGGCTCCTAAGTCTACTTTGCTGGTTATTCCCGGGGATTTTCCGGAGCGCCCGGTCTGCCGTTCGGGAATTTCTCCGCGAGTCGGCGCGCCACGGACTCCGGCACGAGTTCGTTCACCTTTCCGCCGAACGCGGCGATCTCCTTCACCCCGCTGGACGAGACGAAGCTGACCTGCGCGCTCGCCATCACGTAGACCGTCTCGATCTCTGGGGCGAGGTGGCGGTTGAGCTGGTTCATCTGGGTCTCCCACTCGAAGTCCGAGATCACGCGGAGACCCTTGACGATCACCTTCGCCTGCCAGCGGCGCGCGAACTCGACCACGAGTTCGGAGAAGACGTCGACCTCGACGTTCTCGAGGTCGACAAGCGCCTCGTTCAGAAACTCAACGCGTTCGTCGAGGCTGAACATGGGCGTCTTGTGGCGCGGGCTGCCGACGACGCCGACGACGACGCGATCGAAGATCGAGGCGGCGCGCGAGATCACGTCGATGTGTCCCATTGTGACCGGGTCGTAGCTGCCTGGGCAGATGGCGGTTATCAAGATGGGTGCTCGAAGAGGGTCAACCGGGCGGAACCGTACCGCCGCGACGTCCGGATTGGAAGCGGAAGCGCCGGCTCGGTGCGTGCGCCGGTCTCGACCACAAGGAGGCCGGCGGGGGCGAGCACGCGCGGCAGGTGTTCGGCGAGCTTCGGCTCGAACTCCTCCCACTGCTCGTAAGGCGGGTCGACGAGGACGAAATCGTAGGGCCGTGACTCGCGGCGCAGCTCCCAGATCGCGTCGCCGCACGTGACCCGCGCACCCGTCAGCCGCAGGCGCTCGAGGTTCTCGGAGATCGTCCGGCAGGCGGCGCGGTCGCTCTCGATGAAGGTGACGCCGGCCGCGCCTCGTGAGAGCGCCTCGATCCCCATCGCGCCCGAACCTGCGAAGAGGTCGAGCACCCGCGCACCGTCGACGGGCCCGATCAGGTTGAACGCGGCCTCGCGGACGCTGTCGCCGGTCGGTCGGGTGGCAAGCCCCTTCGGCGCGGCGATCCGGGCGCCGCGGTGGGTGCCGGCGATGACCCTCATGCGCCGGGGCTGAGTACCTCGAGCCCGGCCGCTGCGGCCGCTTCCGCGAGCCGGCGGTCGTAGACGAGCATCTGCTTGGACCCAATTCGAATTGCGCTCGAGAGGTGGATCGCGTCGAGCGAGCGGACGTGTGCCGACGTGTACGAGACCGCGTCCTCCAGGAGCTCGCGATCCAACTCGAGCAGCTTGATCGCATCGAGGACGGCACGTGACCGCTGCGCGCCCGTAATGGGATCCGCGATGCGTGCGCCGCGCTGCACCTCGACGATCGCCAGCGTCGAGCTGGTCAGCTCCACTCGCTCGGCGCGAAGGAACGCCTGAAGTGCCTCGGTCTCGGGCTCGTCTACAGCGAGCTTGACGAGCGCAGACGAGTCGGCGTAGATCGGCTCAGACGCCGCGATCGTCCTCGAGCGCTTCGCTAGCTGTCATCGGCCCGGTGACCTTCCCGGGCTCCGGCAGTGGATAAAGCGATCGGAGCGCGGGTCGAACCTTCCCCTCGGCGATGAGCTGCGCCATCCTGTCCTCCGGATACGGGACGATCAGCGCCACGGGCTTCCCGTCGTGCGTGACCGCAACGGACTCACCGGCGCGGACGCGCCGGATCGTCTGCGTGAGCGTGTCGCGAAGCTCGCGGATGCCGATGCGCGTCACTGTGGTCACATGCTACCACGAGGGCTCCGACGCTCTGCCGTGAACGAACTTGTCTCAGGACGCAGCGATCCGATCGGCAACCGCAAGCATCTGCCGGCCGACAGGCTGCAACCCGATCTTCGTGCAGAGCAGCCCTGTTGACACGCGCTCGACGACGCCCCACTCCCAGATCGCGATGGGATCGAGACCAGTGCGGGCCGCGAGCCGGTGTGCGCGCTCCTGCGGATCGCCGTCGAGGAGGTCGAGTGGGTCTTCGCGCATGATGACTCCCAGGTCGTATTCGGGCTCCGCGAGGAGGCCGTCCGGATCGACGAGCTTGAATCCGCCGGCGGCTTCCAGCGCATTCCACTCGTGGACATCACCGTGAACGAGGACAGCCCGTTCCTCTCGATGTGCAGCGACGCGCCGCCCCGCGCTGGCGAGGGCGTGGTCGACCGCTCGCTCCGAGCACGGGCGATCAAGTTCCTCCCAGGTCGCGGTGACGAAGTCGACGAGCCACCGACCCTTCTCGGCGCCGGTCGGCAGACCGCAGTCGGGCGCGGGTCGCCACACGCGGGTCGCGGTAGAGCAAAGGATCTCGTGCCTTCTGCGCATCGGCAGTCCGAGCTGGTTGAGCGACCGGCCGAGACGTTCGAGCAAAAGTGCGCCCAGCACGGTGTCGTGTCGCAGCAGCCGTACGCAGCCCTCGCCGTCGGTGAGTCGCAAGGCCGTGATCTCGTTCTCGGCCGCGTCGCCGCCACGCGGGACGATGAGTTTCAGCACCGCTGGAGTGCCGTCTGCGCAGATCGCTTCCGCAACGAAAGCCTCGGTCGAGTCGCTGTAGGCGGGGCCGACCGCGATCCCCCATTCCAGCTCCACCCTCTCGACGAGCTGCGGCAGCTCGTCGAGCCATTGACCTGCGCCGACTGCGAACGCCTTCTGGCGGACAACTTCCGAAACTTGGATCACGAACCACAGTTTCGCGAACATCGCTGCGACTCCCGGCGGACGACCGGCGAGACGCGCGAGACGAGGCGGACGACGAGCTCGACGTTGCCGTCCTCGTACCGGTGCACGAGCTCGTCACCGAGGCCGCACCTACGCCGCCTGGCTAGGGCATCGAAACAATCACGAGTCGCCCAGATGCTCCGCGTCGCCAAGCAGCGCATCGACCTCGGGCGCCATCGTCTGCGCCGGCAGCGACCGGGCGACTTCCCGCGCCTGCTCCAGCAGCTCGCGGTCGTGCGCGATCCTGGCGAAGCGGAGATCTGAGAGGCCGGACTGGCGGGCGCCGAGCAGGGCGCCGCCGCCACGGATCTCGAGATCCTTCTCGGCCAGCTCGAATCCATCCGTGGACGAGACCAAGGCGTCCAGGCGCTCGTGTGCGCTCTCGGTCAGCTCCTCCTTCGGGCCGGAGACCAACAGGCAGTACGACTGCTCTCCTCCGCGCCCGACGCGGCCGCGCAGCTGGTGCAGCTGCGCGAGCCCGAAGCGGTCAGCCTCCTGCACGATCATGATCGTCGCGTTCGGAACGTCGACGCCGACCTCGATCACCGTCGTTGCCACGAGGACGTCGAGCTCGCCGGCCTTGAAGCGCGCCATCAGCTCGCGCCGGTCCGCCGGCTTCAGCCGCCCGTGCATGCAGCCGACGCGGAATCCCTTCAGCTCGCCGACTCGCAGCTGCTCGGCCTCCTGTTCGGCCGCGCGCGCGGTCGACGTCGCCGACTCCTCGATCAGCGGGCAGACGACGTACGCCTGCCGGCCCTCGGTGAGGTGCGCGCGCAGCCGCTTGTAGGCCTCCGAGCTGCGCTCCTCGGTCACCCACGCGGTCACGATCGGCTTGCGGCTCGCCGGCGGCTTCGCGATCTCGCTGACCGCCAGATCGCCGTACACAGTCAGTGCGAGCGTGCGGGGAATCGGCGTCGCCGTCATGTGCAGCAGATGCGGCGACCTTCCCTCGACGAGGGCGGAGCGCTGTTCGACGCCGAAGCGGTGCTGCTCGTCGACGACCGCGACGGCGAGGTCGCGGAACTCGAAGCCCTTCTGGATCAACGCGTGCGTACCGACGACGAGGTCGGCCTGGCCGCCGAGCTTCGACTTGATCGAGCCGGTGACGAGCGCGCAGCTGACGCCGAGCTCCATGCAGATCCCCTCGATCGTGAGGAAGTGCTGCTCCGCCAGCGTCTCGGTGGGCGCCATCAGGGCGCCCTGGCGCCCGGCCTCGACGGCCCGGAGGAGCGCGTAGAGCGCGACGACCGTCTTGCCCGAGCCGACGTCGCCCTGGAGCAGCCGCTGCATCGGGGTCGTCCGCGCGAGGTCGGCGTCGAGCTCTGCGATCGCCGACTCCTGGTGCTCGGTCAGCTCGAACGGAAGAGCAGCGCGGTAGCGGCCGATCAGCTCGCCAGGCTCGGGCAGCGCGGCGGCGACCTGTTCCTCCCGCTCGGCCGTCCGCCGCGCGAGCGCCAGCTGGAGCACCAGCAGCTCGTCGAACGCCAGCCGCTGCCGTCCCTCCTCGGCCTCGGCCAGAGAGCGAGGCCGGTGGACGGCGGTGAGCGCGTCGCCGCGGAGCGGCAAGGCTCGCTCGGCTCTCAGCGTGGCGGGAAGCGGGTCGGGCCGGTCGGTGACGAGCGGCAACACTGCCTCGACGAGCTCGCGCAGCTTCGCCGCCGAGATCTCCTCGCTCGCCGGATAAACGGGCGCGAAGTCGGCGGTCGCGCCGCCGCCGTTGAGGTCGAACGAGCGCACCAGGAAGCCGTAACGGTTCGGCGTCCCGCGCAGGCGGACGTGCGTGCCTGGCGTCAGCTTCTCCTGCAGCCAGGGCTGGTTGAACCAGGTCGCGCTGATCTGTCCGCTGCCGTCGGAGACCTGTGCGGTCAGGATCTGGAGGCGGCCGCGCCCGCGCCGAAGCGACGTCCGGAGCACGTCACCCTGGATCAGCACTTCCTCCTCACCGAACAGATCGGCAATCCTTTTCTCCGGAGCCGGCCGCTCGTAGCGGCGCGGCCGGTGGTCGAGCAGGTCGCCGACGCGCTCGAGCCCGAGCTTCGCGAGCCGCTTCTTCAGCGTCGGGCCGACACCGGAAAGCGAGTCGAGCGGCGCGTCCAGGCGTTCCGGGCGGAAGCGGCCGCGCGTCGGCGCCCAGCCGGCTTCCGGCGGGTCCACGGCGGCGAAACCGGGCTGTGGCCGGCTCATCGTCCGAGTATTGCAGCGGGCTCGGCGGTCAGACGACGGTCAGCGGCGTGCCGGGCGCCATCAGCGCGGCGAGCCGGAGGATGTCGGCGTTGCGAAGCCGGATGCAGCCGTGCGAGATCCGCCCCGGGATCAGACCAGGCTGGTTCGTGCCGTGGATGCCGACGAAGCCTCCCGCGGGCCAATCGGTCAGCACTGCCGAGCGCGCGCTCGTCCCGAACGCGAGCGGCCCGTAGGTGGGACTCGAGTACTTGGTCAGCTTGTTGCGGATGTAGAACCTGCCGGTGGGCGTCGGCCAGCGCGATCGCCCGACCCCGACACGGGCGGTGAAGACGGGCCTGCCGAGCCGGTAGAGCGTCGCGGTGAACTTCGTCGTCGAGACGACGAGGTGCGTGTTGACGACGTTGTAGCCACCGAGCGAGTCGCGCTTGATCCAGCCGGTCGTGTTGTTCGGGAGCACCGGCAGCCGCGCTTTGATCCAGAGCGTGCCGCTGCGTTCGACCCGGGAGAGCGCCAGCACGACGTTGGTCGTTCCCTCGGGTGTTCGCGTCGAGAGGCGTGCGACGACGCGTGCGGATGACGACGGCGTGGCGCGGACCGCGACGCGCTCCAGCACGGCCATGTAGCGCGAGACGCCGTTCTGGTTGCTGAGCTGTCTCGGAGCGGCCGACCCGGTTCCCAACACGACCGGGGCCGCCTCGGCAGCCGTTCCGTACGGCGTCGGAGGCAGGACGATCTCGCTCGACGACACCTTCGGCTCACGGCCGTAGGCGACGGCGACGAAGGCGACGAAGGCGAGAGCCAGCAGTGCCGGGACGGCCGTGCGGCCGCCCCGGCGCCTGCGGGTCGGATCTAGCCGGTGAATGCCGGCGAGCCTCCGGACGTAGTCATCGTCGGCGTGCCGGTGATGAACTGCGTTCCGGCGACCGCCGTCAGGATCTGCTGCTTCGTCTTCGGCTTGTCGAACGCCACCGGGGCGGGAGCCGCACCGTTGATGTGGCGGATCCACGCGGCGTGACGCGCCTCGATCGAGTGAACCGAAAGCGCGGCCGCGAGGATCGCGTTCGCGTCGATCAGCGGCGCCTGGCCCGCGTAGGCCATCACGCCCGTGTCCTCGAGCACCTGCGCCGTCGCCTTGAACTTCGCCTGGTTCTCGGTCGTCCCCCGGAAGTTGAACGACGGCTTCGGGACAGCGGCGGTGCCGAGAGCCTTCTTCAGGAACGAGACGTGCGCCCGCTCATGGGCCGCCACGATCCGCGCGAAGTCGAGCACCTCGCCGCTGAGCGCCCCCATTGCCACGGCCTCAGTGTAGAACTCCGCCTCCAGGTACTCGAGCGTGAGCGCGAAGTTGAGGATCGAAACGTCGTTCGCCGTCGCGGCCTGAGCAGGGTCGGCCATCGCAGCGAGCAGCGCGCCGCCGCCGACGATCCCGCCGGTGGCCAGCATGGACTTCTTCAGGAAGCCGGCCCGCGAGCCGTCCGCGACCCGGTCCATCGACTCGCGGATGGCGCCGTCGCGGTCGACCTCTTCGAGGGTGAGTAGATCGGACATCGTTGTGGTCTCCTTTTCGAGGCTCATGGTTAGCCCTGGATGAAGCCGGTCGCGTTGACGGCGGCGAGGATCTGCGCCTTCGTCTTGGCCGGGTCGAACGCCACCGGCGCCGGGTTCTTCCCGACGATGTCGCGGATCCAGGCGGCGTGACGCGCCTCGACCGAGACGATCGAGCCGGCCGCGGCGAGCGTGGGCTTGGTCAGGTTCGGCCCCTGGCCGTTGTAGGCGGCGACGCCGGTGTCCTCGAGGACGATGGCGGTGGCCTGGAACTTGCCCTGATCCTCCGTGGTGCCCTTGAAGTCGAACGTCGGGCTCGCCTGCGCCTTCGAGCCGAGCGCCTTCTTCAGGAACGCGACGTGCGCACGCTCGTGCGCGCCGACGACGCGGGCGAACTGGAGCGTCTCGCCGGTGAGGGCGCCCTTGCTGACCGCGTCTGTGTAGAACGCGGCTTCGAGGTACTCGAGCGTGAGCGCGAACTTGAGGATCTCGACGTCCTGGGCGGGGCCCGGAGCGCCGACCGCGAGCTTCGGCAGCCCGCCGAGCAGGACGCCTCCCACTGCGATCGTGCCACCGGCGACGACCGCCTGCTTGAGAAACCCGAGCCGTGAGCTCGATTGCACCTCGTCGAGCGCCTCCCGAATCGCGCCGTCTTGATCGACGACCTCGAGAGTCAAGTGGTCCGGCATAACAAAGCCCTCCTTGTGGGAACGACCTCGCCAGCCGTACTACGTGTCTAACCGAGCGATGCATAAATCAAACAAGTCCTGGACATAAGGTCGTCACGGACCGAACCGATCCCGAGTGGGGAGCGAACACGTCCTGGAGCCGCGGCGGCGGCGCGATGGAAATTGCTCTCGCCAGCCCTCTGTCAAGCTGGCGCCGCGGCTCCTCCTAGCTGCCCTGAAACCAGCAGCAGCCGACGGTGCCCGGACCAGCATGCGTGCCGACGACGGCGCCGAGCGTCGTCACCAGCTTGACCTCGGCCTGCGGACGCGCGGCGAGCACGATCTCCCGCAGCTGCTCGACAGCGTCCTCCGCGTCCGCATGCGCGAACCCGATTCCGAGCCCAGGCCCGTCGGTGGTCGCAGCCTCGAGGCGGCGACGGAACTCCGCGAACGCCTTCGCGCGACCACGCACCCGGCCGACGGGGACGACCTCTCCGTCCTCGATCGCCAGGATCGGCTTCACGTTCAGGAGGCTGCCCATCAGCGCCCGGGCGCGGCCGATCCGCCCGCCCTTGGCGAGGAACTCGAGCGTGTCGACTGTGAACAGGATCCCGGCCCGCTCACGGTGCGACACGATCACCGCCTCGATCTCCTCGTCCGTCGTGCCGCGCTCGAGCAGGTCCTGAATCGCGAGCGCGAGCATGCCGATCCCGATCGAGACAGACTCGGTATCGACGATCCGGATCCTGTCGCCCTCCTCGGCGGCGGCGAGCGACGCGCTCTCGAACGTGCCGGAGAGCCGGGAGGAGATGTGCAGCGAGTAGATCCGCTCGTAGCCCGCGAGCGCGTGGTAGACGGTAAGGAAGTCCTGCGGCGTCGGCTGCGACGTCGTCGGCAGCTCGGGTGCGGTCCGCAGCCGCTTGTAGAAGTCGCGGGGGGCGAGCTCGACGTAGTCGCGGAAGCTCTCCTCGCCGAAGCGGACGTAGAGCGGGACGACGCGCATGTTCGAGAAGCGGATCTGGGCGTCGGGGAAGTCGGCGGTCGAGTCGAGCACGACCGCGGTGTTGTCGCGCGTGAGGGTGGTCACTGCGCCACGCGCGATTCGCCGGCTGTTCGGATCGCACGGACGATCACGTCGAGCTCCTCGTCCTTGCGAAGGCAGTTGACGGCGCCCGCGGCCGTCAGCGCCTCGAGCTCTCGCGGGCTCGCCGACGCGGTCAGGCAGACGACGGCAACGTCCGGGAACTCGCGGACGAGAGCGATGGTCGTCTCGACGCCGTCCATCCCGGGCAGCCTGAAGTCCATCACGACGACGTCCGGCCGGTGGTCGCGGTAGGCGCCGACGGCCGCGTTCCCCTCGGAGACGGCGCCGACGACCTCGATTCCCTCCTGCAGCTCGAGCAGGAGGATCAGTGCCTGCCGGAAGACGTCGTTGTCCTCGACGAGCAGCACGCGGATGGGGTGGTGCTCGGCCGCCACACGGGCACGATACGACTACTCGGCGGACAGGAGGAGCGGGTAGTGCGGCTGGCCGCCCGGCTGGACGTCCGGCTCGACGGTCGGGTGCAGCTCGTGGAGCCGGCGCAGGAAGCCGGCGAGATCGGGCTCGTCCTCGCCGGTGAGCAACGTCAGCAGCTCGCGCCCGCCGCCGAGCAGGCGATCGGCGACCGCGCACGCGACCTCGTCGAAGTCGGCCGAGGAGGCGACGGCGTACCCGTCGGCGAGTCCAAGCCAGGCGCCCTTGCGCACGTCGATCCCGTCGAGCTCGACGTCGCGGGAGGCCACCGTCACCTCGCCGGTCGCAACCTGGTCGAGTGCCTCGAGCATCGCCGCCTCGTTTTCGGCGGCAGCCAGCGACGGCAGGTAGCGGACGATCGCAGCGAGGCCGGCCGGCACGGACCGCGACGGGATCACCCGCACGGGCTTGTCGACGAGCTTCGCAGCCTGCTCGGCCGAGAGAATCACGTTCGAGTTGTTCGGCAGAACCAGCACCTCGGTCGCCGGCGTCGCCTCGATCGCGGCGACGATGTCGGCGGTCGACGGGTTCATCGTCTGGCCCCCCTCGATCACCCGCGTGGCCCCGTAGCTCTCGAAGAGCCGCCGGTTGCCTGCACCGGGGACGACCGCGACGATGCCGGTCTCCAGCGTCAGGGCCGGATCGGGAACCGCCTCGAGGATGCGCTCGGAGCGCTGCTCGGTCTGCTTGTGCATGTTCGCGATCTCGACGCCCTCGATCGTCCCGAGCGCGGTGCCGAACGCGAGCGCGCGGCCGGGCTCGTCGGTGTGGACGTGGATCTTCAGCGCGGTCGCGTCGCCGACGACGAGCAGCGAGTCGCCGAGCGCGTCCAGCTGCGTCTCGAGCCCCCGCGCGTCGAGATCTTCGCCCTCGATCACGAAGACGGTGCAGTAGCGGAACTCCGAGAGCTCCTGATGGATCGCATCGAGACCAGCCTCGTGGGCGTCGTCGGCCGGCGCGTCGGGGAGCGGCTCGCCGGACAGCGCCGCCGAGACGCCGCGAACGATCTCGAGCAGCCCCGCGCCGCCCGCGTCGACGACTCCGGCCTCGCGCAGGACGGCCAGCTGGTCGGGAGTCCGCGCCAGCGCGTCCTCGCCGCGCTCGATCAGCTTCTTCAGCAGCGCCGCCGGGTCGAGCGCCGCGTTGCGCGGATCCTCGGCCTCCTCGGCGAGCTCGCGGATCACCGAGAGCATCGTCCCTTCGACCGGCCGCCGCACGGCCCGGTAGGCGGCGTCGCTCGCGGCGCGGAAGGCGCGGCGAATCGTGGCGGCGTCGAGCAGCCCGGCCTCGCCGAGCGCCTCGGCGGCGCCACGCAGGATCTGGGAGAAGATGACGCCGGAGTTCCCGCGTGCGCCCATCAGTGCCGCCCGCGTCAGCTCCTTCGCGAGCGTGGCGCGATCGGCTGCGGTCGAGGCGTCGAGCACCTCCATGATCGCGCGGGCTGTCAGCGTCAGGTTCGTGCCCGTGTCGCCGTCCGGCACCGGATAGACGTTGAGGTCGTCGATTCGGCGGCGGTTCGCCTCGAGCGTCGCGAGCGCGGCCTGCCCGAGCTCCTTCGCCCGCTCGAGCTCCGTCACAAGCATGGGGGAACCCATGGCTCCCCCATGAGCCCCCTCCTTTCCCGTTGCGATGTCGACAGTGGCTGGGCCTCCCGCCGGGCAAGGCCTGGCTCCGGCCACCAGACGGATTGGATCCGCGAACGGTCGAGGAGCAAGCCATTCATGCCGAACGCCTCACGTCTTCGATGTGCACCTCGACCGCGGCCACCTGTAGGCCGGTCAGCCGCTCGACCTCGTAGGCGACGCGAGAGCGGACGGTCGCGGCCACTTCGGCCAGGTTGAGGCCGTACTCGACGACGACGTGCAGGTCGACGCGGAGGCCGTCCGGCGTCCCGGAGACGTCGATTCCCTGCGTCAGCTTGTCCCGCGTCAGCAGCCGCTTCAGACCCTTGCCGGCCATGCCGACGACGCCGTAGCACTCTGCGGCGGTGTGGCCGACGATCTGCGCGATCGCGTCGGCGGCGATCCGGATCGCGCCGAGCTCGGACTGCTCCGTGAGGTGGCCCTGCGGCATCTGCGACTTTAGACGGTGCGCGCGGCCGGGAGGTTGCGGTCGGACGAACGCTTGTAACACGAAGTCGCCGGCTCCGCCGGCCGCAGGCGTGGCCGGTCAGGACGTGCTAGACGGCTTTTTGAACCTTGCCGGCCTTGAGGCACTTCGTGCAGATGTAGGCCCGCTTGGCGACGCCGTTCAGGAGCACGCGCACCTTCTGGAGGTTCGGGTTGAAGCGACGGCGCGTCGCGACCATCGAGTGGCTCCGGTTGTTCCCGAACGACGGCTTCTTGCCGCAGGATGCGCAGATCTTGGACACGGCCGCGGATTCTAGCAGCGACCTACCGCTGCGCGGCGGCCCGCAACTGCGCGAAGACGTCGGCCATCTCGAGCCCCGTGCGGACGGCCTCGGCGCCTTTCTCGAGCCGGTCGTCCGCCTGGTCTGCCTCCTCGAGCGTCAGCACGCCGAACGCGACCGGGACGCCGGTCTCGAGCGCCGCGAGCTGCAAGCCCGACGCGGCCTCGCCGGCGACGAAGTCGAAGTGAGGCGTGTCGCCGCGGATGACGCAGCCGAGCGCGACGATGCAGGCGTAGCGGCGCGTCTTCGCGAGCGCCATCGCCGCGATCGGCAGCTCGAACGCGCCCGGGACGGGCATGATCGTGATCGCGTCGCGCGCGACCCCGACCGCCTCCAGCTCGGCGAGCGCACCCTCGAGCAGCTTGCCCGTGACGGCACCGTTGAAGCGGCTGACGACGATCCCGACGGCGCGGCGACCGCCCTGCGGACTGCCCGCGAGGACGCCGTAGCCCTCCGGGATGCCGAGGTCGCCGGCCGCGTGCTCGGCCGACTCGGCGGCCGCGGGCTCGACGTCGGGCGCCGGCTCGTCCGGATCTGCCGGCTCGAGCTCGGGCTCGTCCACCTCCGTCTCCGGCGGCTCGTCCTCCTCACCGGGGGGACCCTCGAGCGGCGGCCCCTCCGGCCAGTGGTCGCGGTCGCCGTCGCTCACGCCTCGGCTCCGTCGTCCAGATCCGGGTCGAAGCGGAGATCCTGGTGGTGCAGCCTGTGACCGAGCTTTTCGCGCTTCGCCTCCAGGTAACGGCGGTTCTCGCTGTTCGGCGTCACCTCGATCGGCTCCTGGGCGACCACCTCGAGACCGAAGCCGGCGATCCCGGAGATCTTCTTCGGATTGTTCGTGAGCACGCGGATCGTCGAGAGGCCGAGGTCGGCGAGGATCTGCGAGCCGATCCCGTACTCGCGCTGGTCGGCGGCGAAACCGAGTCGCAGGTTCGCCTCGACGGTGTCGAGCCCCTGATCCTGCAGCTCGTAGGCCTTCAGCTTGTTCAGCAGCCCGATTCCGCGGCCCTCCTGGGCGAGGTAGAGCAGCACGCCCTTGCCCTCCTGCTCGATCCGGCCGAGCGCGAGCTCGAGCTGCTCGCCACAGTCGCACTTGAGCGAGTGGAAGACGTCGCCGGTGAGGCACTCGGAGTGGACGCGCACGAGCACGTCCTGCTCGCCTTCGACCGCGCCCTTCACGAGCGCGACGTGGTGCTTCCCCGTCAGCGTCTCGCGGAACGCGACCGCCGTGAACTCGCCGTGGGCGGTCGGGAGGCGAACCGAGGTGATCCGCTCGACGAGCTTCTCGTGGCGCCGCCGGTACTCGATCAGGTCGGCGACCGTGATCATCTTCAGCCCGTGCGCGGCGCAGTAGTCGATCAGGTCGGGCACGCGGGCCATCGAGCCGTCATCCTTCATGATCTCGCAGACGACGCCGGCCGGGATCACGCCCGCGAGCCGCGCGAGGTCGACTGCGGCCTCGGTCTGACCGGAGCGCTGGAGCACGCCGCCGCGGCGGGCGCGGAGCGGAAAGACATGGCCGGGCTGGACGAGGTCGCGCGGGCCGGAGGCGGGGTCGACGGCCACCTGGATCGTGTGGGCGCGGTCCTGCGCGGAGATCCCCGTGGTGACGCCCTCGCGCGCCTCGACGGAGACGGTGAAGGCGGTGCCGAACGGCGTCTCGTTCTGGTCGGTCATCTGCCGCAGCCCGAGCTCGTCGCAGCGCTCCTCCGTCAGGCAGAGGCAGACGAGGCCGCGCGCGTGCGTGACCATGAAGTTGACCGCCTCCGGCGTCGCGAACTGGGCGGCGATCGTCAGGTCGCCCTCGTTCTCGCGGTCTTCGTCGTCGACGACGACCACGAAGCGGCCGGCGCGGATGTCCTCGATCGCCTCCTCGACGGTCGCGAACGGGCTCCGAGTGCGCGTGTCGACGGTCATGGTCACGGCCGCATCGTATCGGGGAGCAGCCGCGCGACGTACTTGGCGAGCACGTCGATCTCGAGGTTGACCTCGCTGCCGGCCTCGAGCTCCGACAGTGTCGTCGCGGCGAGCGTGTGCGGGATCAGGGCGAGCTCGATTCCGTCCTCGTCGATCCCGGCGATCGTGAGCGAGACGCCGTCGACGGTGATCGAGCCCTTCTCGACGCAGTAGCGCAGGAGCTCGCGCGCGAGCGTCACCCGCACGCGAACGCCGTCTCCCTCGGGCTCGACCGCAGCGACGCGTCCGGTCCCGTCGACGTGGCCTTGAACCTGATGGCCGCCCAGTGGATCGCCCGCGCGCAGCGCCGGCTCGACGTTGACGTTGCCCGCGAACTCCTTTACGCGCGAGCTCGTCTCCGGCACGACGTCGAACGAGAGCCGGCCCGGCTCGGCAGCGACGACGGTCAGGCAGACGCCGTCGATCGCGATCGAGTCGCCGAGCTCGGCCGGCATCGACGAATCGACGACGAGCCGTCCCTCCTCGTACGAGGCCACCACCCCCACCTCACGCACCAGTCCCGTGAACATGCGCGAAGGTTACGGCTCGCGCAAGTAGGCCTCGAGCAGGACGTCGTCGCCGACCGACCTGCTCGTGAGCTGGGTGAGGCCGCGTGACCGGTCGAGGGCCGGAAGGAGAAGCGGGCCGTCGCCGGCGAGCTTCGGCGCGACGAAGAGGAGCAGCTTGTCGACGAGCCCCGCGTCGAGGAAAGCACCCGCCAGGGTCGGGCCGCCCTCGAGCAGGAGCGACTGGACGCCGTCGCCGGCGAGCTCGCGCATCTCGGCTTCCAGCGGGCCGCTGCGGAGCTCGAGCTCAGAGCCGTCGGGGAGCGGCCCAGTGCCGAACGCGAGCCGTCGCGGCTGGCGTCGCGCATCGACGTCGCGGGCGTCGAGCCGCGGGTTGTCGAGCCGGACCGTGCCCATCCCGACAGCGACGGCGTCGGCAGCGGCACGCAGCTCGTGCACGAGCCGGCGGGAGGCCTCGCCCGAGACCCAGCGCTCACCGGGAACGGTGACGCGGCCGTCGAGCGTGATCGCCGCCTTGTAGGTGACGAACGGGCGCCCGAGCGACACCCACATCCGCCAGGCTTCGTTCTGACGCCGCGCCTCGAAGCTGTCCGCCAGCTCGGTCTCGACGCCCTGCTCCCGCAGCCGTGCGAGGCCGCCACCCGCCTTCGGGTTCGGATCGAGCGAGCCGGCGACGACGCGTGCGATCCCGGCCGCAAGCAGCGCGTCGACGCACGGCGGCGTCGACCCGTGGTGCACGCAGGGCTCCATCGTCACGTAGAGCGTGGCGCCGCGGGCACGTTCGCCCGCCGCCTCGAGCGCGACGATCTCGCCGTGCCGCCCCGCAGGCTCGGTGGCTCCCTCACCGACGACGGCGCCGTCCGCGACGACGACCGCGCCGATCGTCGGCTTCGGGTACGCCCTACCGTTCGCGCCCGCCGCCAGCTCGAGCGCCCGATCGATGCTCATGCGAAGGCTTGTACCAAGCGCCGGTACGCGCGCGGCAGATCCTGCGAACCGAAGATCCCCGTGCCGACGACGAGCAGGTTCGCCCCGGCCTCGTGCACGGCACGGACGTTCTCCGCCTTGACGCCGCCGTCGACCTGGACGAAGCAGTCGACGAGCTCGCGCGTGCGCGCGATCCGCTCGTAGGCGTCCTCCAGCAGCTCCTGACCCGAGTAGCCCGGCTTGATCGCCATGCAGAGGCAAAGGTCGGCGCCCTGGTTGGCAGCCTCGGCCGCGACCTCTACGGGCGTCTCCGGGTTGAAGGCCACTCCGGCCTCGAGCCCGTGCTCGCGCGCCTGCGCGATCACGGCGCCGGCGTCGTCGACGACCTCGACGTGGAAGGTGACGCTGTCGCCGCCGGACTCGGCGATCTCCTGAAAGTGGTGCGCCGGGTCGTCGACCATCAGGTGGCAGTCGATCCGGCCGCCGAGCGCATGGATGTGCGTTGCGATCGAGCGCAGCACGACCGGCCCGATCGTCACGGGCGGCACGAAGTGGCCGTCACCGATGTCGAAGTGAAAGATCCGTGCCCCCGCGTGCCCCAGGTGCTGGATCTGCGTGCCGAGCTCCCAGAAGTCCGCCGCGTAGAGCGACGGCTCGATCTCGACCGTCCGCACCCAATCGCGCCAGCTCACCAGGTGATCCTACGGCCCGATGCGGAGGCGGGCGATGAAGAAGCCGCTCGTGCGGTGGACGTGCGGCAGCGTCTGCAGGAACTCGGCCCGCTTCGGGTGCCGGAACTGCGCCCAGCCTTCGATCGGCTCGACGGTCAGACCTGACGCATCGACCACGGCCTCGGACTCGTCCGCGTTGATCGTGCAGACGGAGTAGACGATCGTGCCGCCCGGCCGGACGCGGTCGGCCGCGGCACGCAGGAGCTCGAGCTGGAGCTCCGGCAGCGGCTGCGAGCGCCAGCGGAGGTCGGGGCGGGCGGCGAGGACGCCGAGGCCGGAGCAAGGCGCGTCGACGAGCGCGCGGTCGAAGCCGGTCAGCTCAGGTGGGAGCTCGCGGCCGTCGGCGTGGACGATTCGGACGTTGTCCACGCCGAGACGGCGGATGTTCGCCTCCAGCTCTCGGGCGCGGGCCTCGTTGACCTCGACGGCGA
>JBDSOJ010000069.1:0-18871 GCA_039914895.1 Gaiellaceae bacterium | reverse complement strand
GAAGATCGCGACGATCAGGTAGTGGGGGATCGCGAGGAGCCACCACTTGACGAGGACAAGCCCGCGCGAGAGCCGCTCGGGATACTCGACTTCGAGCCTCGCTGGATACGTCGGGTCATCGGCAAGGGAGAAGGGCGGGTACCTGTCAGTGCCGAGGGCGCTGTAGGAGTAGAAGCCGACGCGCCAGGATCAGCGGAGGACGCCGACGTTGAAGTCGAAGATCCGGCGGGGGTAGCAGCCGGTGAGGAGGATCGCGAGGCTGCGACAACGGTCGAGACCGCGAAGCCGATCCAGAGGAAGAAGAAAACGATGAAGTGCGGGATCGCGAGCAGCCACTTGAAGAGCCACTGCAAGCGTCCCACGTCGGGATCGAGCTCGCCGGTCAGGCGAACCGGAAAGCTGCTTGCGGGGAGGTCATGTTCTGGTGCTCCTTCGATTCGAGGTGATTGGTGGGGCTACGCATCTGGCACCGCGAGGCCAAGCGGGCGGCGCCTTCTGCAATCGTCGAGCAGCCTCGCAGCGCTAGGCACCCCGGCGCAGTACGGCTAGCACCCGTCTTTCGGAGGGGCACGCGGCATGGCTGGAGACGCGCAGAGGCGGCGAGACCGGACTCACGCGCGGCCCTTCCCGCGAGCATGCGTTGGGTCGCGTCGCGTTCTGCCGGCGACCTGGCTCGGCCCGAGCCAGGTCTTGCGCGACCTCCATCCAGATCGTCAGCTGGAAGCCGGCTCCGACCTAGCGACCGGTCCGGGCGCGATCAGGTCGTTCGCCGCGGGAACTGTTCGAGGCGGCGAACATTCGGCAGCGCTGGACACGGCGGCCACGCGCGCGGACGTCAGGGCTTCTTCTCGGCGGTGCGAGCGAGCCGGCGCTGGTAGGAGCGCCACATCATCGTGTCCATGAAGTAGCTGAACGGGAGGAAGAAGCCCATCAGCACGAGGGTCTGGAAGATCTGTTGTGCGAGTGTCAACTCCTGCCCGAGCAGGATCACGGTGATCAGCATCAGCGGAAAGAAGAGGAGGCCGCGTCTGAGGGTCTTGCGCCAGGCCGGCGGCTCGAGCACGCGACCCGCGCGGGTCGTCGGGCGCTCCTTCTGCGTACGCTCGGCTCTCCGCGAAGGCGACGCGACGGCGAGCGCTTCGGCTTCCTCGGGCGCGAGCACATTCCCCTCCTCGTCGACGTAGACCTCTTCGTACTCGTGGCGCGCCAGCTTCTGCCGGCGGCGCTGCTGCTTCTTCGACGCCATCGGCTCAGTATGCCGAGCGGCCGACGGCAACGGTGCCGTCCTTGATCACGGTCGCGACGACGTCGCCGGCAAGGTGGTAGGCGACGTAGCGCCAGTCTGGGGCATCGAGAAGGACGAGGTCGGCGGCGTAGCCGGGTGCGATTCGCCCCAAACGATCGGCGCGGCCGAGCACATGCGCCGCGTTGACCGTGCAGGCCGCGAGCGCCTCCGCCGGGCTCAGCTTCAGCTGTGTCGCCGCGAGCGAGATCACGAACGGAAGGCTCTCGCAGAATGCGCTCCCGGGATTGAAGTCGGTCGCGAGCGCGACGGCGGCACCGGCATCGACGAGCGCGCGCGCGGGCGGCATCGGGCGGTTGAGGAAGAGCGCGCTGGCCGGGAGCAGCACGCCGGTGACGTCGCTCGCGGCGAGCGCCGCTACCCCATTTGCGCCGGTCGCCTCGAGATGGTCGACCGAGCGCGCGCCGAGCTCGATCGCGAGCGGAATCGCGCCCGACTCGGTGAACTGGTTCCCGTGCAGGCGGAGCGCGAGTCCGTGCTCGCGGCACGCCCCGAGATAGCGACGGGCTTGCGCCGCGTCGAAGGCGCCACGCTCGAGGAAGACGTCTGCCGCCTCGGCGAGCTTCGCTGCCTCCGGGAGGACATCCGCGAGCAGGAAGTCGAGATATGCGTCGGCGTCCAAGTGCTCCGGCGGGGTCGAATGGGCGCCGAGAAAGGTCGGGATGCCGCCCGCGTCGCCGATCGCCCGCAGCGACGCCAGCTCGGTCTCCCGGTCGAGGCCGTAGCCCGACTTCCCCTCGAACGTCGTCGTCCCGGCGCGGAGCATCCAGCCACGATGGCGGTCGACTGCGTCGCGCAGGCCGATCTCGCCCGCGTCGCGCGTCGCGCGCACCGTCGAGAGGATGCCGCCGCCGGCCGCGTGCAGCTCCTCGTAGCTGGCGCCCACGGCCCGCAGCGAGAACTCCTCCACTCGGTCGCCGCCGAAGGCCGGATGCGTATGGCAGTCGACGAGACCGGGGATCGCGCAGAGGCCGCTCCCGTCGAGCTCGATCACCTCGTCGCCGAGCGCGCCCAGGTCGGCCATCCTCCCCACCGACTCGATCGTGGCGCCGTCGCAGAGCACGTAGCCGCCGTCGATCCGGTCGAGGTCGGCGAGAGCGTTCCCGCGCAGCGGCGCCTGCGCGCCCGCGGGGCTGACGACCTGCCGCAGGTCGCGAAGCAGCAGCTTTGGCACGTCAGTCGGCCGGCGGATGGACGCTGGGAAGGTCGAGCCCGTGCTCGCGCGCGGTGTCGAGCGCCTCGTCGTAACCGGCGTCCGCGTGCCGCATCACGCCGCTGCCCGGATCGGTCGTGAGCACGCGCTCGAGCCGTTCTGCCGCGTCAGCGGAGCCGTCGGCCAGGACGACCATGCCCGCGTGGATCGAGTTGCCGATCCCGACTCCGCCACCGTGGTGGACGCTCACCCACGTCGCTCCCGCCGCCGTGTTCAGGAGCGCGTTCAGGATCGGCCAGTCCGCGATCGCGTCGGAGCCGTCGCGCATCGCCTCGGTCTCGCGGTACGGGGACGCCACCGAGCCGGAGTCGAGGTGGTCGCGCCCGATCACGACCGGGGCCGACACGGCACCCGTCCGGACGAGCTCGTTGATCGCGAGGCCCGCCTTCGCTCGGTCGCCGTAGCCGAGCCAGCAGATCCGCGCCGGCAGCCCCTGGAAGGCGACGCGCTCGGGAGCGAGCTCAAGCCAGCGCTGGAGCAGCGCGTCGTCGGGGAAGAGGCGCCGGAACTCCTCGTCGATCACCGCGATGTCGGCCGGGTCGCCCGAGAGGACGGCCCACCGGAAGGGACCGATGCCGCGGCAGAAGAGCGGCCGGATATAGGCCGGGACAAAGCCCGGGTATGAGAAGGCTTCCTCTACGCCGGCCTCATAGGCCTCCCCTCGCAGGTTGTTTCCATAGTCGAAGACATAGCTGCCGGCACGGACGAACTCGAGCATGCCCTGCACGTGCGTCGCAATCGACTCGCGCGCCCGACGCAGGTACAGCTCGGGGTCGGAAGCCCGCAACGAAGCCGCTTCGTCGACCGAAAGGCCGACGGGAACGTAGCCGGTGAGCGGATCGTGGGCCGCGGTCTGGTCGGTGACGAGGTCGAAAGATTCACGCTTTTGTGACAGATCCGGCACGATCTCGGCGGCATTCCCGAGCACCGCGACCGAGAGCGCCCGGCCGTCCGCAGCCGCTGCACGCACTCGCGCGACGCCGTCCTCGAGCGAATCGGCGACCTCATCGAGATACCGCGTCTCGAGCCGGCGCTGGATCCGTGTCGGATCGACCTCGATGCAGAGGATCGCGGCGCCGGCCATCGTCGCCGCGAGCGGCTGCGCGCCGCCCATCCCGCCGAGCCCCGCGGTCAGAATCGTGCGACCCGTCAGATCCGCCGAGCCGAAGTGCTTCTCCCCCGCCGCCGCAAAGGTCTGGTATGTCCCCTGCAGGATCCCATGCGTGCCGATGTAGACCCAGCTGCCGGCGGTCATCTGCCCGAACATCGTCAACCCCTCGGCCTCGAGCCGCCGGAACTCGCCCCAGGTCGCCCAGCGCGGCACGAGCAGCGAATTCGCGATCAACACCCGTGGCGCGCCCTCGTGGGTACGAAAGACGCCGACGGGTTTGCCGCTCTGAACGAGCAGCGTCTCGTCGTCGCGCAGGCGCAGCAACGTCCGCACGATCGCCTTCAGTGCCTCGTGCGACCGGGCCGCGCGGCCGGAGCCGCCGTAGACGACGAGTTCCTCCGGACGCTCCGCCACCTCGGGGTCGAGGTTGTTGAGCAGCATCCGCAGCGGTGCCTCCGTCTGCCACGACCGCGCGTGCAGCTGCGAGCCGCGGGGGGCGCGCACAGCCGAGAGATCGCCGACGAGCGTGTCGACGAGCGCATCGAGCGAGGAGACGCTCATGGTCGCTCACCTTCGAGCCGCTGCGGCCGCTCGTTCACCGGAGCTCCCCGACCGCCGCCTCGGCGGCCGCGAGGATCGAGCCATCCTGGATCGCGACCGCCACGCGCTCGATGTCCTCCGACAGCGAGCGATCGTCCCGTACGCGCTCCGACAGCCCGCGCACGGCGTCATGTGTCGCGCGCACCCCCGGCCCCGGCTCGAGCGGCGCGAGGAACTCGATCGCCTGCGCGCCCGCGAGCAGCTCGATCGCCAGCGCCCGCTCGCTGTTTGCGAGCACCTGCAGCGCCTTCAACCCCGCCGCGTTCCCCATCGAGACGTGATCCTCCTGACCGGCGCTCGTCGGGATCGAGTCGACGCTGGCCGGATGGCACAGCGCCTTGCTCTCCGAGACGAGCGCTGCCGCGACGTACTGCGGGATCATGAAGCCGCTATTGAGACCGCCCTCGAGGGTGAGGAACGGAGGCAGCCCCTCAGACAGGGACGGATTGACGAGCCGCTCGACACGCCGCTCGGAGATGCTCGCCAGCTCGGAGACCGCCATCGCCAGGATGTCGAGGCCGAAGGCGAGCGGCTGGCCGTGGAAGTTGCCGTTCGAGACGACGATCCCCTCGTCGACGAGCACCAGCGGGTTGTCCGTCGCGGCGTTCAGCTCGACCGCCACGGTCGCCTCGACGTGCGCAAGGAGATCGCGGCTCGCCCCGTGCACCTGCGGCGCGCAGCGGAGCGAGTACGCGTCCTGGACGCGTGCGCACCACCTGTGGGACTCGATGATCGCCGAACCCTTCAGGAGCAGCAGCAGGTTGGCCGCCGAATCGACCTGACCTCGCAGCGGACGCGCCTGGTGGATTGCGGGATGGAAGCTCGTGCGCGAGCCCTGCAGCGCCTCGAGCGAGAGCGCGCAGGCGAGGTCGGCCGAGCGTGCCAGCCTCCAGGCGCGGACGAGCGCGAGCGACGCCATCGCTGCCATGAACTGCGTCCCGTTGATCAGGGATAGACCCTCCTTGGCGCCGAGGCACACCGGCTCAAGCCCCGCCGCCGCGAGCGCGTCGGCACCCGAGAGCAACGCGTCCTCGAACCACGCCTGCCCCTCCCCCACGAGCGGCAGAGCCAGATGGGCGAGCGGGGCGAGGTCGCCGCTCGCGCCCACGGACCCGCGCGCAGGCACCCGCGGCAGAACGCCGCGGTTGAGACATTCGATCAGCAGCTCGACCGTCTCGATCCGCGCGCCCGAGTACCCCTTGGCGAGCGCGTTTGCGCGCAGCAGCATCGCCGCGCGGACGACCTCGGGCGGATACGGCTCGCCGACGCCGCACGCGTGGCTGCGCAGGAGCCGGAGCTGGAGCTCCTCCACCTTGTCGTCCGGGATCGACTCCGAGACGAAGCGGCCGAACCCCGTGTTGACGCCGTATGTGTGCTCCGCAGCCTGCTCGACGAGTTCCCGCGCCGCCGCCATCCGCCCGCGCGCCTCGTCGGCCAAGCCGACGGGCGCGCGATGGACAGCGACCTCCCAGACATCCTCGAGCCGAAGGTCGTTCCCGCTCAGCGCGTGACTTGCAATCACGCGTTCGAGTCTAGACCCGCCTCAGTGGTGCATGGGTGCTTCGGTGCCGGGTGTGTGGAGCAGGTTCTCGACCTCTTGCACGCCCTGGATCTTCTGCGTGCGCTCGACGAGCGCGTCGATCAGACCCTGCGAAGGAACCTCGCCGCGCAGCTGGACGATTCCCTCCTGCGCGTTCACGCTCAGCGCGCCTTTGACCTCGTGCTCGTCCCGAAAGAGCTCGCTCTCGACCTTCGCCTTGAGCGTCGTGTCGTCGTACCGCTTCGGCAGCAGCCGCGACACCTTCCCGTGCAGCCGACCGAACACCCTCCGGCCGCGGTCGCTGGAGAAAAACCAGGCCGCGATTCCCACGGCAGCCGTCACCGGCAAGAGCTTTCGCATGTTGAACCCTTCGTTGCTGTCACCGTTCCCCTACCGCACCGTCGGGGGTAACCAAACCCCGGCTACTCGAGCAGGCGGAGCTCGAGGACGCGAGATTGGTCGAAGCCGTCGATGCGGAGCATCGCGCCGGCGGCTGCTGCGGCGGCACCGGCCGGCATCAGGCCGACGAGCTCGGAACCGACAACCTCGGCGCCGCGAGTCGCGGCCTCGGACTCGATCCGCGCGACGATCTCGTGCAGCGCAGCCGCCTCCCAGTCCTCGACGTTCATCGAGACCTGGACGACGCCCGCGCGCGGCAGATCGAGCCCGAGCGCCCGGACGCCTGGAAAGCCGCCGCCGGTCTCGCGCACGAGCGCGGCGACAGCTCGGGCCGCCGCCAGCTCGCCCCGCAGGTTGACGTTGAAGGCGATCAGCGGACTGCGCGCACCCACGATCACGCCGCCGGCACGTTCGTCGAGGCGGTCCGGCCCGAAGTCGGGGGCGAGCTCTCCAGCGTCGATGCGTCGCTGCAGCTCCGAGGGCCCACCGCGCCGGAAGAACGCCGGCCCGCGGCCGGAAGCGAGCTCGCCGTAAAGGAAGACCGCCAGGCCGAGCTCGCTGCCGATCCGCCGCGCCAGCTCAAGCGCCGTCTCCTTCGCCCGCTCCATGTCCTCCGGCTTGATCGGGACAAGCGGGACGACATCGGCGGCGCCGATCCGCGGGTGCGCGCCCTCGTGAAGACCGAGGTCGATCCGCTCCCGCGCGCACGCGATCCCCGCGAGCAGCGTCTCGACGAGCTCATCCTCCTCGCCCACGAGCGTGAAGACGGAGCGGTGATGATCCGCGTCGACATGGACGTCGAGCAGCCGCGCGGGCGACGAGAGCACACCCCGCAGAGCCTCGATCACCGCGTCGTCGCGTCCTTCCGAGAAGTTGGGCACCGCCTCGAGCACGATCCGTAGATTACGAGCGTGAAGGCGTACTACGAGGCGCGGGCGTCGGAGTACGACGACTGGTGGCTCGATACCGGTCGCTTCGAGCAGCGCGACCGACCGGGCTGGCACGAGGAGCGTGACGAGCTGATCGCTGCGCTGGCCTCGCTCGAGCCGGCGCGTACCCTCGACGTCGCGTGCGGCACGGGCTTCCTGACGAGACACTTGCCCGGCGACGTCACGGGGCTCGACCAAAGCCCGGCGATGCTCGAGCTCGCAAGCGCGCGCGTGCCGGAGGCCGGCTTCGTGCGGTCTGACGCGCTTCGCCTGCCGTTTCGGGACGAAACGTTCGAGCGCGTCTTCACGAGCCACTTCTACGGCCATCTCGAGGACGGCGTCCGCGAGCGCTTCCTCGCCGAGGCTCGGGGCGTCGCCCCCGAGCTCGTCGTCGTCGACTCGGCCCTCCGCGACGATGTGCAACCGGTCGAGTGGCAAAAGCGGATCCTCGAAGACGGCTCGCGCTGGCAGGTCTACAAGCGCAACTTCGAGCCAGACGAGCTGGCCGGCGAGCTCGGCGGCGGGCGGACACTGTTCGCAGGGCGCTGGCTCGTGGCAGTGCGCTCGTGACAGCTCGCAAGAGCGCCTACCGCTCGCTCGCGTCGCTCCAGCGTGACAACGGCCGCTGCCGCGCGTGCCTCGAAGCCGGCTTCCAGATCGAGTCGTGGCCCGTCCGCGCGCCCTTCCACGGGCAGCGTGCGTACCTCTTCGGCCAGGCGCCGGGGATCGTCGAGGGCGACGAGCGGCTGCCGTGGCGCGGTCGCGCCGGCCAGCGGCTCCGCGGCTGGCTCCGGCTAGAGGGTGACGAGCTCTATGAGACGTTCTACTGCGCCTCGGTGACGCGCTGCTACCCAGGCCGCCCCGCGTCCGGGCGCGGCGACCGCACGCCCACGTCGCGCGAGCAGGACCTCTGTGAGTTCTGGCGCGACTGGGAGCTCGAGCTGCTGGAGCCGGAGCTGATCGTCACCGTCGGCGGGCTCGCGCTGCGGCGGCTGCTCGGCGTCCCGACCCTGACCGAGGCGATCGGCAAGAGCTACACGCACCAGGGCGCGATCGTGATTCCGCTGCCGCACCCGTCCGGGGCGAGCGGCTGGCTGAACGACTCTGTGAACCGGGCCAGGCTCGGAAAGGCGCTGACGCATGTCCGGCGCGAGCTCGGCCGCCTCAGCGCGTCGCGATGACGATCATGCGCCGGCTCTCGAGGGTGAGCGGCTCGCCGTCGTGGCCGATCGCCTCGACCGCCGCGAAGCCGGCGTCGAGGAGCAGTGAGCGCAGCTCCGTGAACGTATAGAAGCGCACCGAGTACTCGGTCTTCCGCACCTGCCCGTCGCGGACGACCCACGGCTCACTCTCCTCGCGGCCCATCTCGACATCGAAGCGGTGCCGGTCGACGAGCAGGTCGCCGTCGCGCTCGACGACGGAAGCGGGAACCCGGTTGCGCATGAAAACGTCGCGACTGTGGACGTCGATCGCCAGCCGCCCGCCCGGCTTCAGCGTCCGCAGCGCCGCCTCGAGCCAGACCCGGTTGCCTTCGTCGTCGAAATACCCGAACGACGTGAACCAGTTAACGACCGCATCGAAGCGGCCCTCCCAGGGCAGCTCCTTCATGTCCGCCTGCACGTACGCGACCTCGACGCCCAGCTCGGCCGCCTCGGCTTGAGCCCGTTCGAGGAAGAACGCGTCTGCGTCGAGCGCCGTCACGCGCGCGCCGCGAGCCGCGAGCCGGTTGGCGATCCGGCCGTGCCCGCACGGCACGTCGAGCACCTCGGCCCTTTCGGCGAGCCCCAGCGTCCGCCAGATCAGCTCCGCCTGAGCGTTGGAGAGCTCGTCGTCGAGCCAGCTCTCGTAGAAGTAGAGGTAGTCCTCTCCGAACACGTCGGGCGGCACGTGCTCCATCGCTGCATCTTCGCCCGGCGCGCCTCCGAGAGCAAGACGGGCCGCAGCTAGATTCCGGGGGTGAGCGAGCAAAGCGTCCCCTACCGCCGCACCTTCATCCGGTTGCTCGGCTTCCTGCGCCCGTACAGGGGCTCGTTGCTCGTCTCGACCATCCTCGCCGTCCTCTCGCAGGCGGCCGCGATCGCGATCGTCCTGCTCGTCGGCGAGGCGATCGGCGGGGTCGAGGCCCGTCGCGGCACGCGCACGCTTGCGTGGGTGGTCGCCGCGATCATCGGCGCGGGCGTGCTCAAGGCGGCCCTGATGGTCGGCCGGCGCGTGATCTCCGGCCGGCAGGCCCTGGGGATCGAGAAGGACATGCGCGAGGGGCTGTACGCGCACCTGCTGCGGCTCTCGTTCGGTTTCTACGACCGCCACCAGACCGGCCAGCTGATGTCGCGCGCGACCGTCGACCTCCAGTCCGTCCGCTTCTTCCTCGGCTTCGGCCTGATCTTCTTCTTCCAGCACATTCTCACCGTCGTCTCGGTGATGGTGGTGCTCTTCGTCGTCGAGTGGCGGCTTGCGCTGATCGCGATCGCGATCACGCCGGTGATCGTCGCGGTCGCCTACCGCTACAGCCACGTCTCCCACCCGGTCCTCCGCGAGGTGCAGCAGAAGCTCGGCGACGTCGCCACGGTGACCGAGGAGTCGATCGTCGGCGTCCACGTCGTCAAGGCCTTCGCGCAGGAGGACCGGCGCCAGGCGCAGTTCGAGGCCGCGTCGGGTGCCGTCTTCGAGCAGACTGTCCGTGCCTTCCGGCAGCGCGCGCTCTACGTGCCGCTGCTCTCGTTCCTGCCGCTCCTGGCGCAGGGCGCCGTCCTGCTCGCCGCCGGCCGAATGGTCGTCAACGGCTCGCTCGGCCTACCCGAGTTCTTCGTCTTCAACCTGCTGCTCGCGATGCTGATCGTGCCGCTGCGCAGTCTCGGGATGTGGATCGGCCAGGCGCAGCGCGCAACCGCCTCCGGCGAGCGGATCTTCGAGGTGATGGACGAGCCCGAGGGCGTCGACGACCGGCCCGGCGCCGGCGAGCTCGCGCCCGGGCCGGGCGAGATCCGCTTCGAAGGAGTGACGTTCGGCTACGCCGCCGGCCGTCCCGTGCTGGAGGAGATCGACCTCGAGCTCGCTGCTGGCCGGACCGTCGCCCTGATCGGACACACCGGCTCCGGCAAGACGACGCTCGCCGCGCTCGTGCCGCGCTTCTACGACGCGACCGAGGGACGCGTTCTCGTTGACGGCGTCGACGTGCGCGACGTCACGCGCCGTTCGCTTCGCCGCGAGATCGGCGTCATCTCCCAGGATCCGTTCCTGTTCTCCGCCACCGTTCGCGAGAACATCGCCTTCGGCGTCCTCGACGCGACGGAGGAGCAGGTCGAGCGCGCCGCCCGCGCCGCGCAGGCGCACGAGTTCGTGCTCGAGCTGCCGCAGGGCTACGACACCGTCATCGGCGAGCGGGGGATCACGCTCTCGGGCGGCCAGCGGCAGCGGCTCGCGATCGCCCGGGCACTCGTGATCGACCCGCGCATCCTGATCCTCGACGACGCGACCGCGTCGGTCGACGCGACCACCGAAGCCAGGATCCGCGACGGGCTCGCCGTCGCGATGCGTGGCCGGACGACGATCATCATCGCCCACCGGCTCTCGACGATCGCGCTCGCCGACGAGGTCGTCGTGCTCGAGCACGGCCGCATCGCCGCGCGGGGCACGCAGGCCGAGCTGCTGACGACGAGCCCGGTCTACCGCGAGATCCACGAGCACGGCCTGATCCAGGGGCTCCTGAAGGAGACCGCATGAAAGTCTGGCAGCCCGGCGGCCATCTCTCGGAAGAACGCGGCGGTGAGGTGCGCGACTGGTCTTGGCGCCGCACGCGCCGCCGAATCGGCCTGCTCGTCCGGCTCGCGCTCCCCTACCGCGGCCGCACCGGCCTCTCGCTCGCGACGCTGCTCGCCTACACGCTCGTCGCGCTGGCGCCGCCGTATCTCGCGAAGCTCGCGATCGACCAGGGGATCCAGGAGCGCGACCTCGGCCGGCTGACCCTGATCATCGTTCTCTTTCTCGGCTCGGCCGTCGCCGCACTCGTCCTCTCCTCCGTGAATACATACCTGACCGGCTGGGTCGGCGAGCGCGTTCTCGCCGACCTGCGCAACAAGCTCTTCGCACACCTGGAGCGGCTCTCGCTGGGCTTCTACGAACGGAACAGGGCAGGCGTGATCATCAGCCGAATCACGAACGACGTCGAGGCGCTCGACCAGCTCGTCACCGACGGCGTCACGAGCCTGATCCAGAACACGCTGCTACTGCTCGGCACCGCGATCGTCCTCTTCTTCCTCGACGCCAAGCTGGCACTGGCGACGCTGACCGTCCTGATCCCGATGGCGCTCGTGACGGCCTGGTTCCGCAGCCGCTCGAACCGCGCCTACCGCCGCGTGCGGGAGCGCCTCGGCCTCGTGACGGCGACGCTCGCGGAGGACATCGCCGGCATGCGCGTCGTCCAGTCGTTCACGCGCGAGCCGGTGCAGCAACGCGCCTTCCACGGCGTCAACGACCGATACCGGGCCGCGAACTACGAGACGACGATCCTGAACGCGATCTACTTCCCCGCTGTCGACCTGCTCAGCTCGGCGGCGACCGCGATCGTCTTCGGTTACGGCGGCTGGCTCGTCTACCACGGCGACATGAGCACGGGCACACTTTTCGCCTTCGCGCTCTATCTCTCGAACTTCTTCGACCCGATCCAGCAGCTCTCGCAGCTCTACAACACGTTCCTCTCCGCGATCGCCGCACTCGACAAGATCATCGGCGTGCTCGACGAGCAGCCGCAGGTGGTCGACCCGGCCGGCGCGGGCTCGCTGGCGCGGATCGACGGCCGCGTCCACTTCGAGGACGTCCGCTTCGGCTACGGCCCCGAGTTCCCGGAGGTGCTGCACGGTCTCGAGCTGGAGGTCCCGGCCGGGACGACGGTCGCGCTCGTCGGCCACACCGGTGCCGGCAAGTCGACGATCGCGAAGCTGATCGCGCGCTTCTACGACCCGACCGAGGGCCGGATCACGATCGACGGAACCGACCTGCGCGAGGTGACGCAGCGCTCGCTTCGCCGTCAGCTCGGGATCGTCCCGCAGGAGGGCTTCCTCTTCGGCGGCACCGTCAATGAGAACATCGCCTTCGCCCGGCCACACGCGCCGCCCGAGGAGATCGCCGCGGCGGCCGAAGCGGTCGGCGCCGACCGCTTCATCCGCGAGCTCGAGGACGGCTACGAGACCCAGCTCGGCGAGCGCGGGACGCGTCTCTCACTCGGGCAACGCCAGCTGATCGCGTTCGCGCGGGCGCTTCTCGCCGACCCGCGGATCCTGATCCTCGACGAGGCGACGTCGTCGGTCGACATCGGCACCGAGCGCCAGATCGAGCAGGCGCTGCGGAAGCTCCTCGCCGGGAGAACGGCGTTCGTGATCGCGCACCGGCTCTCGACGATCCGGGACGCCGACCTGATCGTCGTGCTCGAGCACGGCCGCGTCGTCGAGCAGGGCACGCACGAGGAGCTGATCGCCCGCCGCGGCCTCTACACGAGCCTCTACGGGGACTGGGCCGCCGACGTGGCCTAACCTGTGAGCGTGGCCGAGCATGAACTGGCGAGCTGGGGACGCCGCCTGGCGGCGCTGCTCGTCGACATCGTCGTGCTCGGGCTCGTGATCGCCGCCGCCCTCCTCGCCGCCGGGTTCCCCGCCGACGACCTGCGCGAGCGTGTCCAGGACGGCGAGACGCTGCTGCTCGTCTTCGTCTTCCTGATCCCCGAGGGGATCTACTACACCGCGCTGATCGGCTCCCGCAGCCAGACGTTCGGGAAGATGGCGCTCGGGATCAAGGTCGTGGACGCGGAGAGCAGCTCCCCGATCGGCTACGCGCGCGCGTTCACGCGCTGGCTCTCGACGGCGGCGATGCGCGCGCTCCTCACGGTCCCGACGGTAATCGACCATCTCTGGCCGCTCCGCGACCGGCGGAACCAGACCCTGCACGACAAGGTCGCCCGGAGCGTCGTGGTGCGCACGTGAGCGAGCTCGATCCCGAGACCGAGGAGCGGATAGAGGAGCCCGTCTCCGAGGAGGCGATGCGCGAGACGCGCCTGACTCCGGCGCAGGCGGTCGAGAAGATGCGCGTCAACCTGCCGGTGCGCGGCAACCGCAAGCTGCGCAAGCTGCTCGAGCGCGTGAACGAGGACAAGCAGGTGAAGGGGTGGTGGCACGTCTCCAACGTGAACGCCGTCGTCCGGTTGGAGATCAACGACCACTCCTGGGTGCACATTCAGATCGTCGCCAACATCGCGCTGAAGCTCCTGCGCCAGCTGACGAAGCACGGTGTCGAGCCGTCGGCCGTGCGCGACTTCGGTCTCGAGCATGACGACGCCGAGGTGATCGTGGCGCTGTCGGCGCTCTTCCACTGCGTCGGCATGTCGGTGCACCGGCACGGCCACGAGGACTTCTCGCTCTTCCTCTCGGAGCCGAAGATGCGCGAGCTGCTGCGCGGGATCTACGAGGAGCCGGAGCTGACGGTGATCGTCTCGGAGGTGCTGCAGGCGATCACGAGCCACCGCGCGGACGGGCAGCCGCTGGCGCTCGAGGCCGGGATCCTGCGGGTCGCGGACGCGCTCGACATGGCCGAAGGCCGCTCGCGGATCCCGTTCGAGAAGGGCCGCGTCTCGATGCACTCGCTCTCGGCCGCGGCGATCGACGACGTCTCGATCGTCGACGGCGAGACGCGGCCGGTGAAGATCGAGATCGTGATGAACAACTCGTCCGGGCTCTTCCAGGTCGACGGGCTGCTGAAAGCGAAGCTGCGCGGGTCGGGACTCGAGCCCTACGTCGAGGTGATCGCGCACATCGACACCGATGCGGAGAAGCGGCTCGTCCAGGTCTACCGGCTCGAAACCTAGTTGGCTAAACTGCGCTCGAACGCCCGGTGCGGGATCGTCTAATGGTAGGACGCCGGACTCTGAATCCGGTAGTCTAGGTTCGAGTCCTAGTCCCGCAGCTTTTCGGAAAAGCCCCGCTCAGACGACGTTTTGGGGACTTCTCTCGACTCGGCTCTTCCCGCCGGCGCCCGGAGCGGCGATACTCCTCGGATGCGACTGCCCGGCCGCCGCTCCGGCCTCGTACCGCTCGACGAAGCGGCCGCCTACGCGCGCTGCCACGGCAGCCGCACCCAGGACGTGCGGATCGTGAAGCTGCCGCCCCGCCGGCCACGCTACGAAGTGCTGACGACGGGCGAGGAGCTGCGAGAGCTCTTCGAGCAGCGCCTCGACGCCCGCGACCCTGAAACCTCCTAACGGAGGCGCGCGATTGGGCCGCAAAGCGGCCCCTTTTGGGATCTTCGCGCGAGTGGGCATCCGCCCCCGCGGATGCCTACTCTTGCGCTGGCCGACCTAGAGGCCTGCGAGCCGCGGCCGGCAGAGGTATCCGAGCGCCAGCCCGAGGCCGAGGGCCAGAACGAGCGCGCCGATCCCGAGCGTGAGCGCGTCGTTCCACTCGAACGTCGAGCCGCCGCTGCTCACGAGCTCGGGCCGCGTCGCGACGTCTGAGTGTGCGAACCGATTCGCGAGATCGTCCGGCCGCACCGCCGCGGCCCCGACCTGCGCCTGCTCTGCCGCTATGTCCGTCAGGTACGGGTCGTGGATGGCCTCGGCGGCGGCTGCCTGCGCATCCGCCTCCGTGACGATGCCGTGCGACAGGTACGGGATCACCTGCGCGCTCTGCTCATTCAGGTACGCCTCGTCGCCGTGCGGGATCCCCGCCGACAGCGGGATGCCCGACTGGGGGTCGACAAGACCCGACCAGCCGCCGACCGTGACGTAGCGCGAGCCGTCCGCGCCCTCGTCGAACTTCGCCGCGGCGACGGAGACGCGACCGGCGAACATCACCGATGCGAACGCGAGCCCGAACGCCATCCGGCGGAACCACCGGTGCCTTCTGCGATACGACATGCTGCTCCTCCTCCTGCTGACCCCTGCCTGAGCCAGCTAGACGAGCGGCCGCCGCGCCTTCTTCCCTTTTGTGACGTATCGCGCTTGAATGGAGGCTCGGCTATGACGATCGAGCTCAGCGATGCCCAGCTCGTCGGACGGTGCCGTGCTGGTGAGGCCGCCGCCTGGAACGAGCTCGTCGAGCGCTTCTCGCGCTATGTCTTCGCGATCGCCGTTCGCGGCTATCGGCTACAGGAGCACGATGCCGAGGACGTCTTCCAGGACGTCTTCGCACGCGCGTTCGAGCGGATTGGCTCCCTGCGCGACGACGGAGCGGTTCGTCCCTGGCTCGCGCAGCTGACGCGGAACGCGTGCGTCGACCGGCTTCGCAGCGCCGCGCGGGAGCAGCCTGCCGAGGAGCCGACCGTGGAGGAGACCGACGCGACGCTCGAGCGGCTCGACGAGGCGCTCGACGTGCACGAGGGCCTCGAAGCGCTCTCGGACGAATGCCGCGAGATCCTCGACCGCTTCTTCGCCCGCGACGAGAGCTACCGCGCGATCGGCGAGGCGCTCGATCTGCCCGCCGGCACGATCGCGAGCAGGATTTCCCGCTGCCTCGGCAAGCTGCGCGAGAAGCTCGAGGGAAGAAGAGCGGCACCCGACCCGTCTGGAGGATCGTGAGCGCCACATCCGGATACGACGAAGAGCGCCTCGGCGAGCTTCTGAGCCTGCTGCCCCCTGCTCCAGCCGGGTGGGTTCAGGCTGCGCAGGAGCTGCCGGCCGCGCGGCTCGGGCTCGATGAGATCGTCGAGCGTGCCCGCCGCGACGCCGAGTTCCGCGTCCTCCTCGTCGCCGACCTCGAAGCGGCGCTCGCCGCGGCAGGCTACGAGCCGACGGACGAGCTGGTCGACGCTGTCCGGGCTTGCCTGCCCGAGCTCGATCGGTAATGCTCGGCTGCTGATGGGGCTCTTTGACCGCGACCTGCGTCTCATGCTCGACGAGATCGCCGGACCTTCCCCCGCTCCGGGCGCCGGCGCGGTCTCGGGCGTCGTGATCGCGATGGCCGCCGGACTAATCGCATCCGCCGCACGGCGCTCGACCGACTGGGACGAAGGCAAAGGCGTGTCCGCGCAGGCACAGGCGCTCCGCTCTCGCGTCGAACGGCTCGCGGAGGCGAACGAGGAGGCGTACCTCGAGGCGCTCGGTCTGATCGAGGGCGCGGCCGAGGACGGCGATCGTGACGCGGCGATCGGCAAGGCACTCGACACCGCCGCCGAGCTGCCGCTCTCGATCGCCGAATGCGCCCACGACGTGGCGCTGCTCGGTGCCGAGGCCGCGCAACATGCCGTTCGCGGCGGCGCGGAGGACTCGGCCGCAGCGTCGATTCTCGCCGAGGCGGCGGCACGCTCCGCGGCCGGCCTCGTCGCCGCCAATCTCGTCTCCCGCCCCGGCGACGAGCGCGTCCTGCAGGCGCAGCAGCTCGCCGAGGCCGCGACGGACGCCGCCAGACGCGCCGTCGCGGCCTCGGCCACCCTGACTTAGGCAGCGCAAGATGAGCATCCGCCGGAGCGGATGCTCATCGCGCGAAGACCCTGAAGGGGCGCTTCGCGCCCGGTGGGCCGTGCTACCGACCGAACGCGGGCCGGAAGGACGTGCGCTCGCGCCGGCGCAGCCAGCGGCGCCGGGTGCCCTCACGTCCCGCGCTGGCCTCGTGGGCCAGCCGCGCGCGTTCCGCCTCCCGAAGCATGTCTGCCTGGCGGTACCGCGCGATCTCGTGCATCAAGGTCGGATGCATTTCGTGCTCCTTTCCGTCGTCTGACGACAAGACGGTGGAGCACGCAGCGTTCTTCCTACGCGCGCGGCAGCTCGTCCATGCGCCGAATCCACGCCTCCAGCCGCGGGTAGCGGTTCTCGAGCGGCATCGCGTCGCGGAGGATCTCGTGGAAGCGGTGCTCGTCGCCAGCCTCCCAGATCGCCGCGTACTTGAGGAACGGGAACGCGGTCACGTCGGCGGCCGAAAGTTCGTCGCCGAGCAGATAGTCGCGGCCGACGAGCAACGACTCGAAGACCGGGAGCGCACCCGCGATCCGCTGCTCGAGCTCGGCGATCCGCTCCCGGTCGGGATCGGGCTTCGTCTCCTCGACGGCGATCAGATTCGGCGGCCGCTTCCAGACGCGGTTGAACCATTCGACGAAGATCCGCAGCTCGGCGCGACGCGCCTCATCGTCCGGGTAGAGCGGCCCCTCCGGGAAGCGCTCCTCCAGGTACTCGAGGATCGCGGGCGAGTCGGTGAGGACGTGATCGCCGTCGACGAGAACGGGCACGAGCTCCTGGCCGCTCACTTCGACGACAGGGCTGCGGTCGTCCGGATCGACGTCGACGTACTCGACTGGGATGCCCTTGTGCGCGAGCGTGAGCGCGACGCGCTCTACGTTCGTCGAGAACGGGATCCGATAAACCCGCATCACCGCGCTACCAGGATCTCGTCGAGTGGCTTCCTCTCGAGATCGGGAACAGCGCAGCCGTCGGCCGGGTAGCCGACCGGGATCACGCAGAACGGGCGCTCGTTCGCCGGTCGTTCCAGCAATGCCCGGATGAAGCCCATCGGGCTCGGTGTATGCGTGAGCGCCACAAGCCCGGCCTCGTGCAGAGCAACCAACAGGTAGCCGACCGCGATTCCGACCGACTCGCGGGCGTAGTAGTGCTTGGTCTTCGAGCCGTCCCCGGCGACGCCGTAGACCTGCTCGAAGACGACGATCAGGTATGGCGCGTCAGTGAGGTGCGGCTTGTGCTGGTCTGTCCCGAGCGGGGCGAGCGCCGCGATCCACTCCTCGGACATACGGCCGTCGTAGTTGCGCCGCTCCTCTGCCTCGGCCGCGGCCCGCAGCTCAGACTTGACGGCCGGGTCGGAGACGATCACGAACGTCCACGGCTGCTGATGCGCGCCCGACGGTGCTGTGCCGGCCGCGGCGACGGCGTTCGCGACGATCTCGAACGACACCGGCTCGGTCGAGAACTGCCGCACCGAACGCCGGCGCGACAGCCGCGCAAGGAAGGTACGGGAGGCCTCCAGCTGCTCCGCGAGGGTCGGTCGCTCGTACTCGAGCGGGAGGAAGGGGTAGGACTCCACCACGTGGAACCCTACCCCCGCTCCGGTGTTACTCCGTGTACTCCGAACAGAACGGCGCCGAAGCGTCGGACGCCTTCGACGTGTCGTGCGTGACAGCGCGCAGAGCGTCGATCCGGCCGTTGCCGAAGCACTCGTCGTACCCCGGCAGCCGATGTCGATCGCCGAGGCCTGCAGGTACTGCTCGACCTTTGTCGGCGACAGCTTCACGTCACCGTCCGCGCCCAGCGTCCCGAACTGGCTCACGATCAGCGCCGCGACCCCGGCCGCATGCGGCGAGGCCATCGACGTGCCCTGGATGCAGATGTAGGCGCCGCCCGGGAAGGTGGACAGAACCGTTCTGTTGCAGTCGCCCGTCGTGCCGTTGCCGCCGGGAGCGACGCGCCCGGGGTGAGCGCCTGCTCGACGCTCTCGTCCGTGTTCACGAGCGTGACCGGCCGTGGCGCCCTCGCGCGATACTTCCAGAGCGGCGGGTCGTAATTGGCCGAGCCGTAGTTCGCGTGCTCGGCCTCGTCGCATGGCCCGGACACGTCGCCGCCGGGATCGACACGGTGCGGGCCGGCTCGGTGTCGTCGAGCCCGGACGCCGCGGCCAAGCCGCCGGTCGCGAGCACACCCGCGGCGAGCAGCCCGATCAGGAGCTTCGTCATCGCTCGTCTCTCCTCGTTGTGGTCATGGAACGAGGTTCCCCGCAGCCCTTCCAAGCGCAAGCCACGCGAAGGCAACGTCGCGGTAAAGCCCTCGTAAGGGTTCAGCTAGACTGCCGCAGCG
>JBDSOJ010000223.1:0-5215 GCA_039914895.1 Gaiellaceae bacterium | reverse complement strand
CATCATCACGACGATCGTCGGGATTGTCGGCGCGATTCTCGGCGGTTTCCTCGCAGCTGCGCTCTTCAACGCCGACCCGATGGACGAGTTCTGGGACCTGAGCAGCTGGCTGACGGCGATCGTCGGCTCGATCATCCTGCTCCTGATCTACCGCGCGGTCGCCGGCCGCGGCAGTGGGAGAACGGTCTGAGCTAGTTCGGGGACTGGAAGGCGAGAGGCTCACGGCCGCGCGGGAACGTGCGCACGGCCGTGAGCCCCCAGCCGTCCTCGCGCCAGATGTACGTGAGGATGCGCAGCGCCTCCGCCTCGATCTCGTAGATGTGCAGGCCGCGCGCCTCCCCGCGGCGGTTCGGGCGCGGCTGGCCGAACCCGGGCGCGATCGAGACGACGACCGCGCGCTCGCCCCCCGGCGTCGAGAGCTCGAACTCGCGCCGCTCGGCGATCGTGCTCTGGTGGATGTGGCCCGCCAGGATCAGGTCGGCGCCGGCATCGACGAGCCCCGCCAGCACGCGGTTGCGCTTGGCCACCGGCTGCTTTCGCGACCGCCACGGGGCGCCGAGCAGGTGGTGGTGGAAGGTGACGATCCGGAACGCGCTCTCCGGGATGCCCGCGAACGTGTCCGCCGCGCTGCGCACCTGATCGTCGCGGAGCCGTCCCGACTGGTGTCGCCACGGGCGCACGGAGTTCAGTCCCGCGACCACCAGCGTCTCGGACAGATAGACCGGCTCGGTCGTCTCCCAGAGCCGCTCGAACTCGTGCCACGGCCGCGTGAACCGGTTCGGAAAGGTGTAGGGGAGATCGTGGTTGCCGGGGACTGTGAGGAGCGGCAGCTCGAGGCCGCGCAGGAACTCGGCCGCCCGCTCGTGTTGGCTGCGGAGACCGCGGTGGGTGAGGTCGCCGCTCGCGATCACGAGCTCCGGCCTCGCCTCCTCGATCAGGCGGCCCAGCGCCTCGATCGACTCAGGCTTCTCGTTGCGGCCGAAGTGGAGGTCTGAAACGTGAAGGACACGGGTAGTCACAGGCGAATGAGGCTATACAGTCCGACCATGGCCGACACCGGTTCAGGAACAGAGGCAGGTTCCGAGTCACCCGAGATCTTCGACGATCTCTACCTCGGGCTGCGTGCCGGTGGGGCGCTGCGCAAGCAACGTCGCGGCGAGCCGCTGACGACCGAGGAGCAGGAGGCACTCGGGCGCTGGAACCGGCTCTCGATGGCGCGGCGGACGATCGCGGTGGGCGCGTTCGCAGTCGGCACGTTCGGCCTCGGCTTCACCCTCGGCGGTCTCATCTTCGGCCGCTGGCGCAAAGCGTAGCCACGTCCGAAAAGAACAAGCGGTGCCTGGCACGTGCCTGGCACCGGAGCCCGGTTGGGCTCAGCCGGTTTCGGCGTCGGTGGCCGAGAAGATCACGGCCGGGACGTTCTCCTCGGCCGGATCCTTGTCACGCACGATCACGTCGATCAGCGTCGCGATCACCGCCGCCAGCGGGATCGCGAGGATGACGGCGAAGCCGCCGAAGAGGAGACCGCACGCCGTCACGGCGACGAGCACGACGAGCGGAGTCAGGCCGACAGCGTCCCCGAGCACGCGTGGGATCACGAGGTAGTCCTCGAGCAGCCGGACGACGAGCACGGCCAGCCCCGCGGCGAGGGCGGTCTGCCAGGAGACGGTCAGGCCGACGCCGACCGCGAGCGCGCCGGCGGCGAGCGGACCGATCACCGGGACGATCTCGACCACTCCCGCGAACGCGCCGAGCAGAATCCAGTACGGCAGCCCGATCGCCCAGAACGCGAGCGACAGGACCACGGCGACGAGCACGATCAGCACCGCCTGCCCGCGAACGTACGCGCCGAGCTTCGCGTCGATCAACTCCCAGGTGTCGCGCACGCGCTTTCGCTTCGGGCGTGGTAGGAGCGAGCAGAGCAGATCCTGGGCTCGGTCGCGCTCGAAGATCCAGTAGGCCGCGCTCGCGAGCACGAAGAAGATCCCGAGGGCGACCTCGAAGACGGTCAGCGTCACCTCGACGGCAGGATCGACGAAGCTCTCACTCGACGGAAGGTCCTCGAGCCGGCGCTGCAGGCCAAGCAGGATGTCCTGCTTGATCCCCGTCGACTGGCGCGCCTCCTCGCCGAGGTCGGAACGGGTCGACGGCAGGTCGCCGACCGCGTTGTCGACCTGGTCGATCGCGCGCGGCACGACCATCCAGAGGAAGCCGGCGATCAGGCCGAGCAGGACGAGGTAGTGGAGCCCGATGCCGGCACCGCGGGGGATGCGCTGTTTCGCGAGCTTCTCGATCGTCGGGCGCATCGCGGCCGCGAGGATGAACGCGAAGAAGAGCAACGCCGCGAGCAGCTTCAGCTTCCAGAAGGCGAGCGCGAGCACGACGATGCCGCCGACGACGAGCGTGGCGAGTGCGGCTCGCTTCGCCGTTTCCTTCACGCCCGGGGGTCTTCCCCGTCGTGCCGCTCCGGTAACCCCGCCGGACGGCGGAGCTGCAGCAGCCGGCGCCCGACGATGCCAATGAACACGAACGAGATCCCGTAGAAGGCCTCGACGAAGAAGGACTGGAGCCAGAGCGGCGTGTCGTCGCCGTTCCCCGACGTCGCCGCCACGAAGAGCGGCGGGCAGGTCAGCACGATCAGCAGCGCCCAGAATGACCCGCTCGCGATCCCGTAGAGCACGTGGACGGCAAGCCAGGCGAGGAAGAACGCGAGTGAGCCTCCCCGCTCGTCTCCCTGGACGAACAACGCGGCCGCCGCTGCCGCAAACGCCGCCGCCACGGCGATGTCGGCCGCACGGGCTCGAGACCTGGGAGACACGGGAAGACGGTACTGGACAGCACTGGACGAACATATGTTCTCACGCTAGAATAGTCCCGTCATGGCCGCCGACGAGCTGATCGTCCACGGGGCCCGCGAGCACAACCTCAAGGACATCGACGTCCGGCTGCCGCGGAACGCCCTCGTCTGCATCACCGGGCTCTCCGGCTCGGGGAAGTCCTCGCTCGCGTTCGACACGATCTACGCCGAGGGCCAGCGCCGCTACGTCGAGAGCCTCTCCGCCTACGCGCGCCAGTTCCTGCAGATGATGGAGAAGCCCGACGTCGACTCGATCGACGGGCTCTCGCCGGCGATCTCGATCGACCAGAAGACGACCTCGCGCAACCCGCGCTCGACTGTCGGGACGGTGACCGAGATCTACGACTACCTGCGCCTGCTCTACGCGCGCGTCGGCCGCCCGCACTGCCCGGTCTGCGGCCGTCCGATCGCCGGCCAGAGCCTCGACCAGATCGTCGAGCAGATCCTCGCCCTGCCGGAGGGAACGAAGTTCACCGTCAACGCCCCGGTCGTGCGCGACCGCAAGGGCGAGTTCCGCGACGTGCTCGATGAGCTCCGCGCGGACGGCTTCACGCGCGTCAAGGTCGACGGTGAGACGCGCCTGCTCGAGGAGGAGATCGTCCTCGACAAGAAGTTCAAGCACGAGCTCGAGGTCGTCGTCGACCGGCTGGTGATGAAGGCAGACCTTCGCCAGAGACTGACGCAGTCGGTCGAAACGGCTGCGTCGCTCGCGGACGGTCTTGTCGCCATTGACGTCGTCGACGGGGAGCCGATGCTGTTCTCGGAGAAGTTCGCCTGTCCGGAGCACGGCGTCTCGCTGCCCGAGCTGCAGCCGCGGATCTTCTCCTTCAACTCGCCGCACGGCGCCTGCCCGCGCTGCACCGGGCTCGGCTCGCAGCTCGAGATCGACCCCGACCTGATCGTCCCCGACCCGAGCGTGACGATCGGCGACGGCGCCCTCGTCCCCTGGTCGGTCGGCAACGGCGGCTTCTACGACTCGATCGTGCAGGCGATCTGCGACCGCTACGAGATCGACCCCGACACGCCCTGGCGCGAGCTGACCGCCGAGCAGCAGGATCTCTTCCTGCACGGCACCAAGGGCGACAAGCTCTACGTCCAGTACCGCAACCGGATGGGCCGGCGGCGCTCGTACACGGTCGCCTTCGAGGGGATCGTCGCGTCGCTCCAGCGGCGCTACAAGGAGACCGATTCGGCACAGCAGCGCGAGCGGATCGAGGAATATATGAGCTTCCGGCCGTGCGGCACCTGCAACGGCGCGCGCCTCAAGCCCGAGGTGCTCGCGGTCACGATCGGCTCGATGTCGATCAACGAGTTCACGCGGATGTCGGTGACGCGCTCGCTCGTCGTCCTCGACGAGCTCGGCCTGACGCCGACCGAGGAGCTGATCGGCCACCGGATCGTGAAGGAGATCCGTGAGCGCCTGACCTTCCTCGACAACGTCGGCGTCGGCTACCTCCAGCTCGACCGCGCCGCGAAGACGCTTTCCGGCGGCGAGGCGCAGCGGCTGCGCCTGGCGACCCAGATCGGCTCGCAGCTCGTCGGCGTCCTCTACATCCTCGACGAGCCGTCGATCGGACTGCACCAGCGCGACAACGGCAAGCTGATCGGGACGTTGCAGCGGCTCAAGGACCTCGGCAACACCGTCCTCGTGGTCGAGCACGACGAGCAGATGATGCGCACCGCCGACCACCTCGTCGACATGGGCCCGGGCGCGGGCGAGCACGGCGGCTACGTCGTCGCTGAAGGCACGGCGGAGGACGTGATGGGGAACAGGAAGTCGGTCACCGGTCAGTTCCTCTCCGGCGAGCGCAGGATCGCGATCCCGCCCCGGCGCGAGGACGACAACGGCCACTTCACCGTCCGGGGTGCCGCGATGCACAACCTGAAGGGAATCGACGTCGAGTTCCCGGTCGGCAAGTTCGTCACCGTCACCGGTGTCTCCGGCTCGGGCAAGTCGACGCTCGTGAACGAGATCGTCTACAAGGCGCTCGCGAACCGGCTCAACCGGGTGCGCGTCAAGCCGGGCGATCACGACACCGTCGAGGGCATCGACGTCTTCGACAAGGTGATCGACATCGACCAGAAGCCGATCGGCCGTACGCCGCGCTCGAACCCGGCCACCTACATCGACCTCTTCACGCATATCCGCGAGCTCTACTCGTTGACCCCCGAGGCGAAGGTGCGCGGCTACAAGCCGGGCCGCTTCTCGTTCAACGTCCGCGGCGGCCGCTGCGAGACGTGCAAGGGTGACGGCACGATCAAGATCGAGATGCACTTCCTGCCGGACGTCTACGTCCAGTGCGAGACCTGCCACGGGCACCGCTACAACAAGGAGACGCTCGAGGTGCGCTTCAAGGG
>JBDSOJ010000045.1:0-10019 GCA_039914895.1 Gaiellaceae bacterium | reverse complement strand
GGTTCCAGTAGCTGGCGTCGGGCCAGGCGAGGTGGCCGAGGTTCTTGACCCAGAAGTTGGTGTGTGTCTCGCGCCACCAGCCGCCGGCGTGGTCGCCTTTCCAGAGCGCGTAGGCGTCGCCTGTGAGTTGTTCGACGTTGGTGTTGCGGTATTCCCAGCTGTCGATTGCGACGGGCTCGTATTGGTGGGGCATCGTCTGGAGCGCGACCCCGGCTGTTTTGATCGTGACGTTGCTGAGCTTGAGCCGGTGGGGGCCGCGCCAGGTCTGGATCCCGTCGGTGTGGACGTTGCCGACGGGGTGGAGGGTCTCGAGTCGTGTTTGTTGCATCTGGATCGTGGCGCCGTTGCCCTGGTCGAGGATGAGTGCCTGGCCGATGCCGCGGCCGTGGATCCAGAGCCCTTCGAGGTGGACGGTGCCGGTCTGGCTCTTGAGGTAGAGGCCGTAGGCTTTGTCGACCGACTCGCCGCTTGCGATCGGGCTGTCGTTGTGGATCTCGCCGCCGCGGATGATCAGGTTGCGGCCGCCGACGAGCGAGAGTCCGCCCTCGGCCGTGAGCGGGGTCGAGGGCATCAGGATCACGTAGTCGCGGCTCGAGTCGAGATGCACGGTCGAGCTCGAGTTCGAGACGAGGATCGTCGTCGGGTCGGTGAGAGCGGGCGGCGCCCACGGCAGCTTCCCGGTCGGAGCATCAGCTGCGGGAGCAGGCGATGAGGGCGCACGTGCGGGATCCTGCTTGGGGATCTGGCCCGGCGGGATTGGCTTCGTGGCCTGCGTGTCCGGAGGCTCGGAGCTGACCAGGCTGCGCGTCGACGTCACGCGGAGGGAGGGTCGGGTGAAGCTGACGGCGGTGACCTCGAAGGAGGCGCCCGCGGCGGCGTGCCGCTGGTAGACGGTCACGCGCAGCCGGTTGCCGTTGCCGCGCTGCCGGTAGCCGACGCGCAGTTGCTGCCAGCTCGAGCGCAGAGCGGCGCAGCGGCGGGCGAACCCGACTCGGGTGTCGCGCTCGAACTCTCGCACGAGCACACAGACTGACCGCTCGGACGATCCCCGCACGGCCAGTGAAACGACCAGCCGCTCACCCGGCCGACTCGTGCGGGTGAGCTGACGGAAGAGTGAGAAGTTGCCGCTGCGGCCTTGGAACGTCGCCCGCGTCGCGGTCGGCTTGGCCGCGCCACGGCCGATCACCGCACCACCGGCGCGATAGAGCTTCCAGCCGCCGAGCGAGCCTTCCGACCCCGCAACCGAGGTCGCCGACACGGCGCTCGACGAAGCCGTCTGGGTCGTCAACCCGACCATCAGAGAGGCAGCGACCAATCCGACGATCGTTGAAAATTGTGGCATACAGCGCATCACTCCTGTTTGTCTCGTCCTGGTCGAGCACGACGACCGCGGGGAGGTTGCCCCCGTGGACTCGGACTCCTTCGATGAACGTGCCGCCGCTTTGAGCTCCTAACGCAGTGAAGCTCTGAGCCGTCGGAGCACGCTGGGCGGCGCGATGCGGCGTCCTCAGTCGTGCCGATATGCCTGCATCTCGGCACTCCCTGCGTCCTTGCATCACACCACCCAGCGCACCCCGACGACGAGGCCTCACTACGTTAGGAGCTCTTAGGGCGACGTTGCGGGCGCTGATCGCGTTCAGCGCGCCCTCGATTGGTGCCGCGGAAAGGATTAGCTCGTCGCGCCCTTGACGACGACGCGGGCCGCGGCGAGCGCGCCCTTGGCGCCGGCGAGCGCCGCAAACGTGACCTTCGCCGGGGACGTCCAGACCGTCACCGGCAGGCCCTTCGTCAGCAGCTCGAGCGCGGGGTAGGGCGACAGCGCGGCGGCCGAGCCGATGCCCTCGATCGACGCCGTCTCCGGCACCGTCACCGGCACCTTCTGGCCCGCGAGCTTGACCTTGCGTCCGCCGGGCCACTGCCGCACCTGATCGACGGTGAGCTGGAGATCCTCGCCCGCCGCGTTCACGACCTTGCCGGTCAGGGCGAGCGTGAACGTCGTCCCGGGCGGCGCCGCGAAGAGGAGCCGGCTCGCCTTGTTCAGGTGCGAGAACGGGCTCACCGCACCGCCGCCGCCCGGGTGTACCTCGAAGTGCAGATGGGGATGGATCCCGTTCGCGTCGCCCGAGTCGCCGTTGTAGGCGATCACCTGGCCGGCCGCGACCCTGGCACCGTCCTTCAACCCCTTCGCGTACGCGACGCCCGCGACGCAGCTGCCCTGGTTGTCGTTGGCGTCCGTGAGGTCGTTGTTGAGGTGGATGTAGAGGTACTCGGTGCCGCTCTTGCCGTTCAGGTAGAGCATGCAGCCGGCGCGTGCCGAGGTCGTGTGGAATTTGACCGTGCCCGCTTCGGCGGCGAGGACGAGCGCGCGCCGCGGCGCCATGATGTCGTTGCCCTCGTGGCCACCCTGGCCGCGCGGGTCGCCGAAGTCGTCCGTGTAGCTCGCCGCGCCGAGGATCGGAAAGACGATTCGCGGCACCTGCGCCGTCGGGGACGCGGCTGCCGCTCCTGCACTGAGCAGGAGTGAGATCACGGTGAGGAGCAAACCTCGGGCTGTCGTCCGGACAAGGGTCATGAGGTACCGGGTCGCGCTCGAAGTGCGGGAGCCTAGCAGAGCCTCCAGACGATTCCTCCCCGAAAGGGGTAAAGCTCCGCGGGCCGTCTGCGCCCGGATCGTCGGGACGCCTCCTAGGGTGCAGGCCGGCGGCGCATCGTTAGAGTCCGCGCGATGAAGATCGCCGTCTGCGTAAAGGAGGTTCCGGACGCGACCGCGCACAAGCGGATCGACCCCGGCACCAAGCGTCTCGACCGCTCCGGCGAGGGCGCGCTGAACGCGTTCGATGCGAACGCGGTCGAGGAGGCGTTGCGGCTGAAGGACGCGACCGGCGAGGGCGAGGTGGTCGTCGTCTCGATGGGCCCGGAGCGGACGCTCAACTCGCTCAGGAAGGCACTCGCGATGGGCGCCGATCGGGCCGTGCTCGTCGCCGACGACGGCGCGGCGGGCTCGGACCTCGTCGCCACCAGCCTGACGCTCGCGAAGGCGCTCGAGCGCGAACAGCCCGACCTCGTCCTCTTCGGACAGCAGTCCTCCGACTCGGACGGCGCAGTCCTCTGGGCGGCTGTCGCCGAGCGGCTGCAGCGGCCGGTGATCTCCCAGGTGGCGGAGCTGACGCTCGACGGCGGCTCTCTCACCGGTAAGCGCCAGACCGAGTTCGGCTATGACGTGATCCGCGCGCCGCTCCCGGCGGTGGTCGCAGTCGCCGACTCGATCAACGAGCCCCGCTACCCGTCGCTGAAGGGGATCATGGGAGCGAAGTCGAAGCCGCAGGAGACGCTCTCGCTTGCCGACCTCGGCATCGACGCGGCCAGCGCCGGCGAGCAGGGCTCCCGCACCGAGGTGCTCGCGCTCGGCGCCCCACCGCCGCGCGGCGACACCCGCAAGCTCGAGGACGACGGCAGCGCCGCCGAGCAGATCGTCGCCTTCCTGGCCGAGAAGAGGCTGATCTGAGCACGCTGGTCTTTCTCGAGCATCACGGCGACGAGCTCCAGAAGGGCTCGCTGGCCGTGCTCTCGAAGGCCGCCGGACTCGGCGGCGACGTCGCCGGCGTGATCGTCGGCTCGGGTCTCGACGGGCTGGCCGAGCAGGCTGCGCGCTACGGCGCTGCCACCGTCTACGTCGCCGACGACCCGAGGCTCGAGGCGCCGTTGCCGCAGCCGCGCGTCGACGCGATCGCACAGCTCGTCGCCGCGAAGGGGATCGAGACCGTCCTCTTCGGACAGTCGATCCTCGCCGCCGACATCGCGTCCGGTCTCGCGGCGCGCCTCGAAGCCGGTCTGAACTGGCAGCTGACCGACATCTCGGACGACGGCGGCAGCCTCGTCGGCAAGCAATCGGCGCTCGGCGACTCGGTCGTCGTCGACGTCGGCTGGAAGACGACGCCGCGGATCGGCCTCTTCCGCGCCGGCGCCTTCGACGCGACCGAGCACGCCGCGGCGGGCACCGTCGAGTCCTTCGAGCCGGAGCTGCAGGAGCACTCGCTCGCGGCGGAGATGGTCGAGCAGGCGCACGCAGAGGAGAGCGGCCCCTCGATCGAGGACGCGGACGTGATCGTCGCCGGCGGCCGCGGTCTCGGCGAGCCGGAGAAATTCGCCCTCGTCGAGGAGCTCGCGAAGGCGCTCGGCGGTGCGGTGGCCGCGACGCGCGCGGTCGTCGATGCCGGCTGGTATCCCTACTCGGCGCAGGTCGGCCAGACGGGCAAGTCGGTCTCGCCGACGCTCTACATCGCCTGCGGCATCTCCGGCGCGATCCAGCACAAGGTGGGGATGCAGAGCTCGAAGACGATCGTCGCGATCAACAAGGATGCGAACGCGCCGATCTTCGAGTTCGCCGATCTCGGCGTGGTCGGCGATCTGCACACGATTGTGCCGAAGCTGACCGAGCTCGTCCGGGCCCGCAAGGCATGAGCAAGGGCGGCGTCCGCCCGGCGGATTACCCGCCGCCGTTCTCTCCCTCCGAGGTGATCGCGGTGCCGACTGATCCGGCGGCCGAGCAGATCGAGGTCGGCGTCTTGATCGTGGGCGCGGGGCCGGCCGGGCTGGCGTGCGCGATCCGGCTCGGCCAGCTGCTCGAGGCCTCGCCCGAGACCGCGGAGCGGCTGGGCGAGGTTCCGGTCGCCGTCGTCGAAAAGGGCAAGGGTCCCGGCTCGCACCTCCTCTCCGGCGCGGTTCTGAATCCGCGCGCGATCCGCCGCCTCTTCCGCGACCGGCTGACGATGAACGACGTGCCGAGCTACGGCGAGGTGCACGGCGAGGCTGTCTACCTGCTCTCGAAGGGGACGACGGTGCGGATCCCGCCGCCGCCGACCATGCGCAATCACGGCAACTGGGTCGTCTCCGTCTCGCAGCTCGGTCGCTTTCTCGCCGAGCAGGCGGAGCTCGGCGGCGCGGCGGTGCTCCCGGAGACGGACGCGCAGAAGCTGCTCGTCGCCGACGGGCGCGTTCACGGCATTCGCACCGGCGACAAGGGCCTCGGCCGCGACGGCAAGCCGCTCGGCGCCTTCGAGCCGGGCTCCGACATCGCCGCCAAGGTGACGATCCTCGCCGAGGGTACGCAGGGACACCTGACCGGCGCCGCGATCGATCGCTTCGGCCTGGCGGGCGAGCAGCCGCAGATCTGGGCGCTCGGCGTCAAGGAAGTCTGGAGCGTGCCGAAGCCGCTGCGCCACATCGTCCACACGATGGGCTGGCCACTGCGCAAGCGGGCGCGCTACGGCGAGTTCGGCGGCTCTTTCATCTACCCGATGGGCGACGACATGGTCTCGCTCGGCTTCGTCGCCGGACTCGAATCGCGCGACGTCGAGTTCTCGGTACACGACGTCCTCCAGCAGCTGAAGACGCATCGGCTCGTCCGCAGGATGCTCGAGGGCGGCGAGCGGATCGCCTGGGGCGCGAAGACGATCACCGAGGGCGGCTATCACGCGCTGCCGACCCGCTTCCACGCGCCGGGGCTGCTGCTCGCGGGTGAGGGCGCAGGGCTCGTCAACGTGCCGACGCTAAAGGGGATCCACTACGCGATCGAGTCGGGAATCATGGCCGCCGAGGCGACCTTCCGCTCGCTGCAGCGAGGCGAGTCGCCCTCGCGGCTCGGCGCCTTCGACTCCTACGACGAGGAGCTGCGCGAGAGCTACGTCGTCACGGATCTGCACGAGGTGCGGAACATGCGCCAGGCCTTCGACAAGGGCTTCTTCGTCGGCGGCGGGCTCGCGAGCGCGATGACCGTGACGAAGGGGAAGCTGCCGCCGTTCGATCTGCTCAGCGAGGCGAACGCGGAGCGGACGTTGATCCGGACCGGCAGGGCTGCCAGGTATCCGAAGCCCGACGGCAAGCTCACGTTCGACAAGCTCTCGTCAGTGTTTCTCTCCGGCAACCGGACGCGCGACGACCAGCCGGACCACATCCGGATCCAGCGCACCGTCCCAAGAGAGCTGGCAGAAACATGGGTCCACATGTGCCCTGCGCAGGTCTACGAGGTCGGCGGCGACGCCGGCGACGGGCTCGTCCACGTCGACGTGAATCCGTCCAACTGCGTCCAGTGCGGCGCCATCTCCGCCAAGGGCGGCCGGCTGACGCCACCCGAGGGCGGCAGCGGCCCCGAATACACGTTGACCTAGCGGCGCAGCCGCCAGGCCTCGGCCATCGCGATCCGCTGCTCGACCGAGGGGTGACTGTCGAAGATCACGTACGACCACGTCGGGGGATCGGGATCGTTCAGAGACTGGATCGTGAACTGGCGGAAGACACCCTTCGCCGGCTCGGGCTCGCGCGTCGACTCGAGCGCCTTCCAGTCGGCCTCCTGCTCCATGTGGCGTGAGATCACGTTGTAGAGAGGCAGCGAGAGCAGGTTGAGCACGACGATCACGAGCAGCGAGAGCGGCACCGCGGCGGGATTCCTCATCCCGCCGCGCCGGCGGGTCGCACGCGCGATCAGCCACGCGCCGGGGAGGGCGAAGAGCGCGTACCAGGCGACGCCCTCGAACAGGTGGTTGCTCGAGTGGTGGCCGACCTCGTGGGCGAGCACGGTCTTCACCTCGTCGTCGCTGAAGCTGCCGTCGAGGATCGTGTTCCAGAGCACGATGCGCTTGCTCGGGCCCAACCCGACCGCGTAGGCGTTCGGGGCGCTCGTGAAGTCGGAGACGTCCTCGACGCGGAGCGGAATCGCGTCGATCCCCTGCTTCGCGGCGTACTCGCGGCCGGCGGCCTGCAGGTCGGCACGCTCGAGCCGATCCGTCGGCGTCAGGTAGGGGTAGATGAAGCTGAACAGCACCGCGAGGCCGACGAACGCCGGCGCGGCGCCGAGCCACCAGCGGCGCGGGAACGGTCCGGCGAGCGCCATCACGATCAGCAGCGCGAAGCAGATGAAGAGAAACTCCGCGCCGAGCGCGAACCAGTTCGCGAACAGCGTCTCGACGTAGCCGCTGTCGGTCTGGTCGTACCGCCGGTCCCACCACACCTCGGCGAGCCGGAAGGGGACCTGCGAGATCCAGACGAGCGCGAGCCCGATCATCCCGAGCAGCATCCCGGTGCCGATCCGGCCGGCCGCCGACTCCTTCGCGTAGCGGGCCCCGTACCTGGCGTAGACGGCGAGGACCCCGAGCAGGACGACCTGCGAGAGGACGAACTCGATCCGGAAGAAGCGTTCGTACCGGTCGGCCCGCTCGAGTGTCTCCTGTGGGATGCCGGTCAGCTGGACGTCGGGCAGCGTCAGGTCGCCGGGCACGACGCTCTGCCAGAGCATCCATGCGGCGGCCACCCAAAGCCCGGCGAGCACGAACAGGGCAACCGCCCGCACCGCCACACGCCGGTTCGTCAGGCCGCCTCCGGCTCGTCGGACCCATCGTGGTATGGCTCGGGGAACGGCGCAGGCTCGGGCTGCGGCGGCGGCAGGAGCGCCGGGCTCGCATACGGATACGCGTCGGTGACGACGAACCAGTAGGCGTTCGTCTGGGCCAGATAGCGGACGGCGACCGCCCCGAGGTTGCGCAGGCCCGACGGCATCCGACCGAGTGCGAGCGAGACGAACCAACCCAGGAACCCGACCACGACGAGCACACCCCAGAGCGCCCCGCCGACGATCAGCGCGGGAACGACGAGGAACGTCCGCAGGAGCGTGATCCACCGGCGCTGCCGCTCGGGCGCTCCGATCACGATGTCGACCGGGTAGCCGGGCGCACCGACGAAGCCCGGAAACGGGTTCGCGACGACGCAGACGAATGCCGTGACGTGCGCCGAGTAGCGAACGTAGGCGCCGAGGAACCGGTGCAGCGGCAGCGCCGAACGGCCGCGGATCAGGGCGACGAGGCCGTTCGCGATCGCGGCAAGGAACGCGAGGATCGACCACCCGAGCAGCCAGACGAAGTGGGGAATCGCAAGCAGGAACCGGAAGAAGACGGTCAGCCGCGAGCGTCTGCCGTCGTCGTTCAGCGCGAGCGAGACCTCGTGCTCGGGCAGCCCCCATTCGGGGCCGATCCCGTCGGGGCTCGAGCGCGGATAGCGGTCGGTCAGGAGCAGGAAGTACGCCCACGTCTGGGCGCCGTAGCCGATCCCGTAGGCGCCGAGGTCGCGCAGCCCGTTCGGCTCCCGACCCAGACCGAGGGCCGCGAACCAGCCCAGGACCGCGCAGGCTGCGAGCGTGCCTCCGAGCGGGAGAAAGGCGAAGCTCCCCTCGGCTGTCCCGTCGCCCTGGGTAGCGCTCCCACCGCCCGAGTAGACGCCCCAGCCGACAACCGCAGCCAGCAACGAGGCCGGCAGCGCGAGCAGGAAGCGAAGGGCGATCGTCCAGCGGCGCTGCTGCGCCGGCTCGGGCAGTTCGACGTCGACGGGATAGCCCGGCTCGCCCGTGAAGGACGGGAACGGGTTGGCGGTGAGCGAGACGTAGGCTGTCACGTGGACGAGGTAGCGAACGTAGGCGGCGAGAAAGCGGTGCAATCCACGCGGCACGCGGCCGACGACGATTCCGGCGAGCCAGGCGGCGACCACGGCGAAGACGACCCCGATCGCCCAGATGAAGATCCAGACGAGGTGTGGGATCGCGAGCAGCAGCCGGAAGAAGACCGTCAGCCGCGAGCGGCGGAGGTCGTCCTGCAGGACGAGTCGAACCGGGTGGTCGTTCACGCCGCGAGTCTACGATGCGCGCACGATGGCGCCGACCCGCGACGACGTGCTCGAGGCGGCGGAGCGGATCCGGGGACGTGTCCACCGGACGCCGACCTTCAGCTCGCGAACGCTCGGCGACCGCGTCTTCCTGAAGGCGGAGCTGTTCCAGAAGACAGGCTCGTTCAAGGCGCGCGGAGTCCTCAACAAGCTCGCCTCGCTGACGGCCGAGGAGCGGGAGCGCGGCGTGATCGGGATCTCGGCCGGGAACCATGCGCAGGCGCTCGCCTGGGGCGCGGCGCTCGAGGGGATCGACTGCCTCGTCGTCATGTACGCCAGCGCGAGCCCGACCAAGGTGGCGGCGACGCGCGGCTACGGCGCCGCGGTCGACCTGGCGGCTGCAGACGCCGTCGAGGCGTTCGAGCGGCTCGACGAGCACATCCGCGCCACGGGCCGGACGCTCGTGCATCCCTTCGACGACCCGCTCGTGATCGCGGGGCAGGGAACGCTCGCGCTGGAGCTGCTCGAGGACGCGCCGGAGGTCGAGACGATCGTGGTGCCGGTTGGCGGCGGCGGGCTGGTCGCCGGAATCGCGGCCGCAGCACCGGACCGGAGGATCGTCGCGGTCGAGCCCGTGGGCTCGACCGCCGTCCACGCTGCGCTCGCCGCCGGCCGTCCGGTGCCGGTGACGCCCGTCTCGATCGCCGACGGACTCTCCGCTCCCTTCGCGGGCGAGCACGCGCTGGCCGCCCTGCGTGCGAACGCCGTCGAGAGCGTGCTCGTCTCCGAGGAGGAGATCGAGACGGCGTTTCGCTTCCTCTACGAACGGGCGAAGCTCGCCTGCGAGCCGGCGGCTGCGGTCGGCGTGGCGGCGATCCTGGCGGGGAAAGCAGGCATCGGTCCGATGGCCGCCGTTGTCTCGGGAGGAAACGTGGCCGCGGAAACCGCCTCTGCTATCCTGGCCCGGCGATGAAAACCGGCATCCATCCCGAGTACGTCGGCACTCACGTCCGCTGTTCTTGCGGCGCCGAGTTCGAGACGCGCTCGACGCAGGCCGAGATCCACGTCGACGTCTGCTCCGCCTGCCACCCGTTCTACACCGGCAAGCAGAAGCTGATGGACGCCGGCGGCCGGGTCGAGCGCTTCCAGCGCCGCCTCGAGAAGGCCGGCGGCTCGCGCCGCGGCTAACCGCTCTTGGCCAACAACATCGGGGGCCAGGCAGTCCTGGAGGGCGTGATGATGCGCAGCCCGTCGAAGTGGGCTGTCGCCGTGCGCAAGCCGGACGGCGAGATCGCGGAGGTCGTCAAGGACATCAGCTCGCCGATGGCGCGCCGACGGGTCTTCCGGCTGCCGGTGGTGCGCGGCGTGATCGC
>JBDSOJ010000028.1:0-30737 GCA_039914895.1 Gaiellaceae bacterium | reverse complement strand
GCGCAGACGCCGTTCGTGATCGGCAGCTCGATCCCGAGCCGGTGCGAGAGGTCGCGCAGCACGGGCGCCGTCGTCAGCCCCTCGACGGTCATTCCGATCTGCCGCACCGCCTCGTCCGGGTCGACTCCCTGCGCGATCAGCTCGCCGGCGCGGCGGTTCCTGCCGACCGGAGACCAGCAGGTGACGACGAGGTCGCCCATGCCCGCGAGCCCGGAGAACGTCTCCTCCCTGCCGCCGGCCGCGACCGCGAGCCGGGCCATCTCGGCGAGCCCCCGCGCCACCAGCGCCGCCTTCGCGTTGCCACCGAGCGCGAGCCCGTCGGCGCCGCCGGCAGCGAGGCCGATCACGTTCTTCGCCGCTGCGCAGAGCTCGACCCCGATCACGTCGTTGTTGACGTAGACACGGAACGTAACCGACCGAATCGCCGCCTGCAATTCCAGCGACAGCTGCTCGTCGACGCTCGCGATCACGGCCGCGGCGGGCAGGTCGCGGGCGATCTCGTCGGCGATGTTCGGACCGGAGAGGACGGCCACCGGCCGATCCGCCACGAGCGTCGAGAGGCGCTCTCCGGTCGCGGGATCGAGCCCCTTCGTCAGCGACAGGATCGGCGCCTCGCCGGGCAAAGCTCTGACGACGTCGCCGAAGACGGCGCTCGGCACGGCGACGACTACGAGCTCCGCCTCCTCGATCGGCGCCGCCTCGATCGTCGTCGCGGCGACGCCGCGCAGGTCGCAGTGGCTGAGGTAGCGCGGGTTCCGCTTCGTCTCGTCGATCGCGCGGGCGTGCTCGGCGTCGCGGCAGGCGAGCGTGACGTCGTGCTCCCTGTTTACGAGCACCCGCGCGAACGCCGTCCCCCACGAGCCGCCGCCGACGACGACAACTCTCACGAGCGCTTGACGAAGTCGATCGAGAGGGGCACGCCGGCGAGGTTAAACCGTTTGCGCAGCTCGTTCTCGACCCAGTACGCGTAATCGCGCGTGACGAGGCCCGGGTCGTTGACGTGGATCCGGATCCGCGGCGGACGCGTCGAGACCTGGGCGCCGTAGAGGAGGTTGAGCCGCTTGCCCTTCGAGGACGGAGGCTGTCTGGCCTGCCGGAGGTCCGCCAGGGCGTTGTTCAGCTCCGGAGTCGGGATCCGGGCGACGTGCTTGTCGAAGAGGGCGGCCGTGTACTGAAGCAGCCGGTCGAGCCCGCGCCCGGTCTTCGCTGAGACGGCGATCAGCGGCGGGCGCTGGCGCAGCTTCGTCTCGATCCTGGGCCGGATGTCCTCGATCGTGACGGCGGTCTCGTCCCATTTGGCAAGCACGACGAGCGTCGAGTTGCCCGCCTTGCGCGCGACGTCGGCGACGGCGAGATCCTGGTCGACGATCCCCTCGCTCGCGTCGATCAGGACGAGCGCGACGTCCGCCCGCTGCGCCGCCTCGAGGGCACGCAGCTCCGAGTAGTAGTCGATCCCCTGGCGCTGCTTGCGCTTGCGCCGTAGGCCGGCGGTATCGACGAGCTGGTAGACGCGGCCGTCACGCTCGAGGATCGTGTCGACCGTGTCCCGCGTCGTCCCCGGGACGTCCGAGACAATCACGCGCTCGGCACCCACGAGGGCGTTCAGGAGCGACGACTTGCCGACGTTCGGGCGGCCGAGGATGGCGACGCGAATCGTCTCGTCGCCGAACTGAATCGGCCCCTGGCCGGGCAGCAGCTCGACGATCCGGTCGAGCAGGTCGCCCGTACCGTGGCCGTGCAGCGCCGAGAGCGGGAAGGGATCGCCGAGTCCGAGCTTGTGGAACTCGATCGCCTCGAGGTCCTTGCGCGGGTCGTCGATCTTGTTTGCAAGCACGATCACTGGCTTCTTCGACGCCCGCAACGTCACGGCGAGCTCCTCATCGCCCGGCGTGATCCCGTGCCGCGCATCGACGACGAAGAGAACGAGGTCGGCCTCGGCGATGGCCGTCCGCGCCTGCTTCGCGATCTCGGGGCTGAACGGGTCGGTGGCGAGGTCGTCGACGCCGCCCGTGTCGATCAGCAGGAAGTGCTTGCCGTTCCAGTCTGCGAGCAGCTCCTTCCGGTCGCGGGTGACCCCCGGCGTCTCGTGCACGACCGCCTGGCGCGACTCGGTCAACCGGTTGATCAGGGTCGACTTGCCGACGTTCGGGAAGCCGACGATCGCAACCGTGCCGATGATCTCGGGCTGCGGCTCCGGAGGTGTCTCGATCTCGTTCATGGGCCGACCGGCCCGTGAACGCGTGGAGGGGGTGTGGGAGAACCGGGAGGTTCCCCCACACGAGGTAGGAAGAAGGGGGCTCGGGGGGGAAACATGGTTTCCCCCGCGCGAACGAGCCAAAGGCGAGTGACGTTCATGCCGGCGGGGTCGCCTGCCGCGGACGGCCGAGCTCGTGCATCTCCGCGAGCCAGGCGTGCAGCGCGTGGATCCGCCGCTGCACCTCCTCGGAGGCCTCGCGATAGCCCTTGCCGCCCTTGGGCAAGCCGTCGAAGCGGAGCGGCTCGCCCCACGCGACCGAGATCGGCTGGAAATTGCCCGGTTTCCAACGATACGAGCCGTAGATGGCGGCGGGAACCACCGGGACATTCTCCTGCAGCGCCACCATCGCCGCACCCGGCTGCACCAGGCCCGGGACGCCGGTCAGCTGGCGTGTTCCCTCGACGAAGAGGCCGAGCGCCCCGCCCTCGCGGACGGCCTCGCGCATCAGCCGTACCGCCTGGCGATCCGACTCGCCGCGGCGCACGGAGATCGTCCCGAAACTGCGGATCAGCTGGCCGAGCCCGGGGATCCGGTGCGCCTCGACCTTGGCGACGAAGTTCATCCGGCGGGGCGAGAGCAGGCCGAAGACGGGCGGATCGACCCAATGGAAGTGGTTGAAAGCGAGCACGACACCGCCGGTTCTCGGCACCCGCTCGACCCCGTAGTTGCGTAGCGGCGTCAACAGCCGGACGAGCGACCCGATCGTGAAGCGGCCCGTCGCCCAGACCGCGTCGACGCTGGTCATGCTGTTCTCTGGGAGACGACGATCCCCTCGATCCGTGCCACGACCTCGTCCACGTCGAGATCGGTCGTGTCGATCTGGATCGCGTCCTCCGCCGGCCGCATATTGATCGCGTCGCGCTCGTCGCGGAGGCGAAGGTCGGTGGCGAGCGCGTCGGCGCCGATGCCCGGGCGCTCCGAAGAACGCCGATTTGCACGTACTTTCGCGTCCGCCACGAGGTAAACCTTTACCTGAGCTTGAGGTGCTACGACTGTGCCAATGTCCCGCCCCTCGATCACGACGTCGCCTTCGCTTCCGAGCGCGCGCTGACGTTCGCGCATTACCTCGCGCACCTGTGGGTGCCGGGCGACGACCGGGACGAGCTTGTCGATGTCGGGCTTTCGGATCGAGGAGGTGACGTCGCTACCGTCGATGAAGACGCGACCCTGCTCATCGAACCGGACCGGGTGCTCCAGAGCGAGGGCGGCGAGGTCGCCGGCGCGGTCGAGCGCCAGGCCGCGTCGCCGCGCCAGCCAGGTGAGCGCGCGGTACATCGCGCCGGTGTCGAGGTAGCGGAAGCCGAGCCGCTCGGCGAGAAGCCGGGCGACCGTGCTCTTGCCGGCCCCTGCGGGCCCGTCGATGGCAACGATCATTAGGTGGTTGAAGCTCTGAGCGAGTCGAGCAGGTCGTAGAAGCCGGGGAAGCTTACCGCCGCGCACTCGGCGCCCACGACCTCCACCCCCTCGCGCGAGACGAGCCCGGTGATCGCGGCCAGGATCGCGATCCGGTGGTCGCCGCGCGAGTCGAGCGCGCCGCCGGCGCGGATCCGCGACGGGACGCCGCGGATCGTGAACCCGTCGGGGGCCGCGCGGATGTGCGCGCCCAGACTCCGCAGGCCGTCGACGACCGCCTCGATCCGGTCGGTCTCCTTAGCGCGCAGCTCGGCGGCGCCGCGCAGGGCGCTGTCGCCGTGCGCGTGCACGGCGAGCAGGGCGAAGAGCGGTAGCTCGTCAACGAGCGACGGCACCTCGGTCGCGTTGATCGTCGTGCCCACGAGCTCGGAAGGACGGACGTCGAGGTCGCCCGCGGGCTCGCCGCCGATGCGCCGGCGGTTGAAGACGGTGATGTTCGCGCCCATCCGCTCGAGCACGACGAGCAGGCCGATTCGGCGTGGATTCAGATTGACGCCGTGGATCGTCAGCTCGGAGCCGGCGAGCAGCGTTCCGGCGACGATGAACGGCGCTGCGGAGGAGAAGTCACCGGGGAGCTCGAGCTCGCCGAGCTCGAGCCGCTCGGCCGGGGAGACGGTGATGCTACGCGGCTTCCTCGTCACCCGCACGCCCGCCTGGGCGAGGAGGTTCTCGGTGTGGTCGCGCGTCGGCAGCGGCTCCCCGACCGTCGTCTCCCCCCTCTCCGCATAGAGACCGGCAAGCAGCACAGCCGACTTCACCTGGGCGCTCGCGACCGGAAGCTCGTAAGTAATAGGTGTCAGGACGCGCCCTTCGAGCGCGATCGGCGCGTGACCGTCGGTCGTCTCCACCGTCGCCCCCATCAGCCGCAGCGGCTTGGCGATGCGCTCCATCGGACGCGCGCTGAGCGAGTCGTCGCCGGTGAGCTCGAACCGGCCCTCCTGCCCCGCGAGCAGGCCCGGCAGTAGGCGCATCAGCGTCCCGGCGTTGCGGCAGTCGATCGGCTGTTTCGAGGGCTTCAGCCCTCGCAGTCCGACGCCGAAGACGCGCAGGGTCTCGGCGTCGGCCTCGTAGACGCGGACGCCCAGATCCCGAACTGCCTTGATGGTCGCCTCGGTGTCCTCCGAGCGGCCGAAACCGGTGATGCGCGTCTCCCCCTCGGCGACCGCGGCCAGGAGGACGGCGCGATGCGAGAGCGACTTGTCCCCGGGGACGGCGATGTGGCCGAGAATCGCCGCCGCCGGCTCGATCCTCACTCATCCCCCTCGAGCACGGCGTCCTCGAGAACCGGCGCGATGACGACGCCGTAGCCCTGCTGCTCGAGCAGCGCGGCCGCGCGCGCGGCCTCACCTTCGCCCGCGACGAGGATCGCGAGCGTGCCGCCGCGCTCGCTGGAGAGGTGCTGGAGGTCGAAATCGGCGATGTTGATCCGCTCGGCGCCGAGAGCCTGGGCGATCCCGGCGATGACGCCGGGGCGATCGGGGACGTGGACGCGGAGGCGCTGCAGCGAGCCGGCGTCCTCGTAGGCGGTCTCGAGCAGCCGGCGCCGGTTCGCCGAGGCCTCGCCGATCCAGCGTGCGAGGAAGCCGGCGTCGCCGGCGGCGAGCGCAGCCTCGAGCTGCTCGACACGGCGGCGGTGCTCGGCGAGCGAGGCGGCGAGCGCGACGCGGTTCTCGAGGAAGATGTCGACCCAGATCCGCGGGTTAGCGCCAGCGACGCGCGTCATGTCGCGAAGCGAGCCGCCGGCGGCATCGAGCGGATCGTGGCCGTCGACCTTGCCTCCGCCCGCCTGATTCAGGAGCACATTTGCGAGTGCGTGTGGCAGGTGGCTCGTGACGGCGACGAGCCGGTCGTGCGCCTCTGGATCGATCGCCACGGGCACCGCCCCGAGCGCTGCAACGAAGCCGTGGAGCACCTTGTAGCTGTCGGGGTGGGTTGCGGCGACGGGCGTCAGGAACCATGTCGCGCCCTCGAAGAGCTCGGCCGTGGCCCACTCCGGCCCGCGCGCCTCGGAGCCGCAGATCGGGTGGCCGCCGACGAAACGGCCCACCCCGGCTGCGGCCGCGCAGACGCCGCCTTTCGTCGAGCCGACGTCGGTGACCGTGCAGCCCGGCGCACTCGCGTCGAGCACCGCTCGCACCTGGGCCGGGAGCGCCGTCACGGGCGCGGCGACGACGGCGAGTTCCGCCCCTTCGAGCGCCGCCGTCAGATCGGGCGCGGCGTCGACCGCGCCACGCTCGACCGCGATGGCCAGGTGCGACGGATCGGGATCCCACCCGGTGACGCGACTGACGCCCGCCCTGCGGGCGGCGAGGCCGGCCGAGGCCCCGATCAGCCCCGTGCCGACGATCGCGATCCGGGAGATCACCCGATCGTCTTGCCGAGCAGCGAGGCGAGCGCCCGGATCTCGTACGCGAAGTCGGCGAACTCGGCCGCGGGAATCTGCTGCGGCCCGTCGCAGAGCGCCTCCTCGGGTCGCGGGTGTACCTCGACGATGATCCCGTCCGCACCCGCTGCGACCGCCGCCCGCGCGAGCGGCAGCACCAGGTCGCGCTTGCCGGCTGCGTGCGAGGGGTCGACGATCACCGGCAGGTGCGTCTCGTGCTTCAGCACCGGCACCGCTGAGAGGTCGAGCGTGTAGCGGGTCGCGCGCTCGAAGGTCTTGATCCCGCGCTCGCAGAGGATCACCTGCGTGTTCCCCTCCTTGACTACGTACTCGGCGGCCATCAACAGCTCCTCGATCGAGGAAGCGGGGCCGCGTTTGAGCAACACCGGCTTGGTCGCGCGGCCCACCTCGGAGAGCAGGTTGAAGTTCTGCATGTTGCGGGCTCCGATCTGGATCACGTCCGCGATCTCGACAACAGCCTCGACGTCGCGCGGATCCATCAGCTCGGTCACGAGCGGCAGCCCGGTCTCCTCGCGCGCCTCGGCGAGGATGTGCAGCGCCTCGACGCCGAGCCCCTGGAAGGCGTAGGGCGACGTGCGCGGCTTGAACGCACCGCCGCGGAGCATCGTCACGCCCTCCGCGTGCACGACGCGCGCCGTCTCCAGCGTCTGCTCGCGCGTCTCGACCGTGCAGGGCCCGGCGATGAAGCCGAAGTAGTGGTCTCCGAGCCGGCGCCCACGGGCCTCGATCACGGTCGGGTCGCGGCGCAGCTCCCGCGAGACGAGCTTGTACGGCTTCAGGATCGGCAGCACCTGCTCGACCCCCGGGAACCCCTCGAGCGGCAGCGTCGCGAGCAGCTCGCGCTCGCCGATCGCGCCGATTACGGTCGCGTCGCGGCCGTGGCTGACGTGCGCGCTCGCGCCGGCCTCCTCGAGCCTCGCGACGACCTCGTCCACCTGCTCGGAGGACGCCTGCGCGCCCATCACGATCAGGAGCTCCGGTGAGCCGACGGCAGCCACCGAATGAGTGTAGTTGCGCCCTCTGCGCCGCAAGCGGGTACAAATCGAGCACAAATGCGCATTTTTTCCGGCATCCGTGCGTCGGGCGATAAGACCCTCGGCAACTACAGCGGCGGCTTCCGCCAGTACGCCGCCACGCAGGAGCAGGGCGAGGCGTTCTTCTGCATCGTCGACCTGCACACGATCACGACCGCGTACGAGCCGGAGCAACTACGCGAATCGACGCTGTCGCTCGCGGCGATGCTTTTCGCCACCGGGCTCGACCCCGACCGCTCCACCGTTTTCGCGCAGAGTCATGTGCCCGCGCACGCCGAGGCGGCGTGGCTGCTGGGCGCGGTCACGAGTTTCGGCGAGCTGCGCCGGATGACGCAGTTCAAGGACAAGGCCGATCAGCAGGAGTTCGTCTCGGCGGGCCTCTTCAACTACCCCGTGCTGATGGCGGGCGACATCCTGCTCTACCAGACCGACATCGTCCCTGTCGGCGACGACCAGCGCCAGCACGTCGAGCTCGCGCGGAACATCGCCGAGCGCTTCAACAGCCGCTACGGCGAGATCCTCACCGTGCCCGAGGGGGTCTTCCCGGAGGAGGGTGCAAGAATCAAGAATCTTCAGGAGCCCGAGCGAATGATGTCCACCTCGGCCGGAAACCCCCAGGGCGTCGTGCGGCTGGTGGACGAGCTCGACGTGCTCCGGAAGAAGTTCAAGACCGCGGTCACCGACTCCGGGCGCGAAGTGCGGCACGACCTACAGGAGAAGCCCGGAATCTCGAACCTGATCGAGATCATGGGCGTCGCCACGGGCCGCTCGATCGCCGAGATCGAAGCCGCGTACGACGGTCAGGGGTACGGGCTGTTTAAGGAGGACGTCGGCGAAGCAGTCGTGACCCTGCTCGTGCCGATCCAGGAGCGCTACCGCGAGCTGCGCGCCGACGCGCCGGAGCTGCAGCGGCTGCTCGCCCGCGGCGCGGAGAAGGCGAGGAAGGCGTCCGAGCCGACGCTGGAGGCGATGCTCGACCGGATGGGCTTCGTCAAGAGCGAGGCGGGGCGGTTCTTCGGCGCGGCGCGGCCACGCGGACTTTGAAGCGGGTCAGCGCTCGGCTGGGGCTTGCAGCGCTCGCCGTCGTGGCAACCGCAGCGGCAGCCTCGCCGTCCGGCGGTCGCCTCGATCCTCAGTTCGGTGGCGACGGTCTCGTCGTCCAGCGCCTGACGAAGGGCCACGACCTCGCGCAAGGTCTGGTGACGCTGCCGGATGCGTCCCTGATCGTCGCGGCGGAGTCCGGTGGGTTCTTGAAGCCATTTCTTGGGCCTGATGCCCTGCTCCTACGGCTCCGTCCGAACGGCACGCGCGATCGGACGTTCGGTCGGGATGGAGCTCTCCGCGTGAGCGTCGGCCGCGGCGAAGACCACGTGTCGGGGGTGACGCGCCTAGCGAGCGGCCTGCTCGTAGCCGGAGGCGCGGCCAGGAATCTGAACGCCGACGCGTACAACGACGACGGCGCCCTCTACGCCTTTCGGGCACACGCGTCGGGCAGACTCGACCCGACCTTCGGACGCCGCGGCGTCGCTTCGATCCGCATACCGAAGTGGAGCTTCCACACGGCGCTCTCCGGCATCGCGGTGTCGCCGGACGGCTCCGTCGTGGTCGGCGGTACCACCGAGACGAAGAGGCTGACCCTGGCGCGGTTCGACCGCCGCGGTCGGCCCGACCGCCAATTCGGCGGCGACGGCGTTGTCTTCCATCGGGTTCAGTACCCCTACGCTCTAACGCGCCAGCCCGACGGCCGTCTGCTCGTGGTCGGCATGACCAATCTTCCGCGCCGGGACTGGTTCATCCTCCGGCTTCGTCAAGACGGAACGCGCGACCCGACGTTTGGCGGGGGCGACGGCCTCGTCGTCACCTCGTTCGGGATCACGCCGGACGCGGCCCGCGCGGTCACGGTCGACTCACACGGCCGGATCCTGGTCGCTGGGACGATCTACATCGCGGACGTCGATTGCAGGACTCTGTGCGTGCAGCTTCGCCTCGTGCGCTACCTCCCGAACGGGCGCATCGACTCCACGTTCGGGCGCGCCGGCCGCGTCGAGCCGGAAATCGGCCTGGGTCACGACACGCTGGCCGTCGCAATCCAGCGCGACGGCAGGATCCTGGTCGCCGGCTCCAGCTTCGTCTCCACGGTGGTCAACGACCAGCAGCTCGCAGTCTGGCGGTTCGACCAGAAGGGAAGGCTCGACTCGACGTTCGGTGACAGCGGCGTGCTGGAGGTCAATCCCACGAGCAGACGGATCAAGCTCGACGTCCTGACGCACGTCGCGGTCCAGCCCGATGGCAGAGTCGTCGCCACCGGCGGCGCGTCGAAGCAGGAGACCGGATTCGACGGCGGGATCATCTACGACGTTGCGGTGCTTCGGGCGCGCTAGCAGTCCAGACCGCCGTGGCCGCCGCCGTGCCAGATGGCGCCGACCTCCCAGCGCGGCGTGTCGGTCAGCTGCCGCTCGCAGGCGCCGTCCGCCCGCACGGCATACAGGTCCCAGTCGGCTTCCTCATCCGGGATGCGCCCGGACACGAGCCACGTCCCGTCGCCGCTCCAGGCCGGCGTGCCGTCGACCTGCGGATTGGTCGTGAGCCGCTGCTGGTCGCTGCCGTCGGCATCGGCGACATAGATCTCCCCGGCCTGGCCGGTGCAGTCGTGGAAGAGGCAGCGACCGTTCTCATCGCGGTCGCTGACGAACGCGATCCTACGACCGTCGGGAGACCACGTTCCGCTGGCACCGTCGGCCAGCCGCCGCTCCGCGCCGCCCTCGAGCTCCCGGACGAACAGGCCGGCGGGAACACCCGACTCGTGGATGCGGGAGAAGAGGAACGTGCTCTCGTCGGGTGAGAGCCGGCCGCCGAAGACGATGCCGAGATCGTCCAGCAGCGTCTCCCGGTTGCCGCTGCCGGGCTCGATCGTGTCGAGCGTGCACGCCGGCGCGATGTTCTCCCGGAACGTGCACGACACGAACGCGACTCGACCGTCGCGGAGAAGCTGAGGTGCGAGATCCGCCCGCCGATCTCGTGTGAGTTGCCGCTCCATGCCGTCGGCCTCGCGGAGGTAGATCTCCTCCCAAACGATGCTCTGGCGGTCGGGCTCGCTCCCGGTCCGGCTGAAAACCGTGCGCCGTCCGAGCGGGCCTTCGAGCGGGGTGAGACGTCCGTTGGTCAAGCGGAAGGCTTTCGAGCGGCGCTCGCCGGAGTCGACGATCGTGACGTCGAGCAAAGCCGGGGGGCCAGGTTCCTGGCTCCCACCGCAGGCGACGACGAGCAGCACCAGCGGCACGAGGACGATCGCCCTCATCCCGGACTGCTCCTGAGCAGCTCGAGCTCGGCCGCCGTGACCTCCCGCCACTCGCCCGGCGCAAGGCCGTCGACACGCAGCCCGGCGTAGACGCTCCGGTGCAGCCGGCGGACGCGGTGCCCGACGGCTTCGACCATCCGACGAACCTGGCGGTTGCGGCCCTCGTGCAGGACGAGCTCGAAACGGGCCGCGCCGAGCCGGCGCACGCGGGCCGGCGACGTCACCCCGTCCTCGAGCACGACACCCGCTGCGAGCGCGTGCAGCGCCTCGTCGTTCGGCTCCTTCCAGGTCTCGACCTCGTAGACCTTCTCGACCCCGTAGCGCGGGTGGGCGAGGCGGTGCGCGAGCGGGCCGTCGTTCGTCAGCAGGATGGCGCCGGTCGTGTCGACGTCGAGCCGGCCGACCGGCACCACTCGAGAGTCGTGCTCGACCAGGGCGACGACCGTGGGGCGTCCCTGCGGGTCGCTGGCGGTCGTCACGACGCCGGGCGGCTTGTGCAGGAGCACGTAGGCGAGGCGCTGCTTCGCGACCGGCTGCCCGTCCACCTCGACCGCGTCGTGAGACTGCACAAACGTGTTCAGCTGGCCGGGCTCGCCGTTGACGCGCACGCGGCCGGCCTTGATCAGTTCGTCGGCTTTCCGGCGCGACGCAACGCCGGCGCGTGCCAGGTATGCATTCAGTCTCATCTCGGTAGTCTGCCGCCCCGTGCGCGACCGCTCCCAGGACGTCGATCGCCTCGCCGAGCTGTTGGTCGGCTTCGGCGCCAGCATTCAGCCCGGCCAGCTCCTGGGGGTCACGGCGTACCACGGGATGGAGGACGTCGCGTACGCGGTCGCCCGCGCCGGCTACAAGCTTGGCGCGAAGTACGTCGACGTCTTCTGGTGGGATCACGTCGTCAAGCGGCAGCGGCTCGAGCACGCCGACGAGAGCACGCTCGACTTCGTGCCGCCGTGGATCGAGCAGCGGATGCAGTGGCTCTCGGACGAGCACGCCGCCCGCGTGTCGCTCACCGGGACCAGCGCCGCGGTCTTCGACGGCCTCGATCCGGCTCGCATGGGCCGCGACCTGCTCCCGTACGTCGCCGCGGTGCCACGGATCGTGAACGAGCGCACGACGAACTGGACCGCGGGGCCGTCGCCGAACCTCGGCTGGGCCGGGCGCGTGCATCCCGAGCTCGAGCCGCAGGAAGCGCTCGACAAGCTTTGGGACGAGATCGTCCACGTGCTGCGGCTCGACACCGACGACCCCGTGGCGGCCTGGCGCGAACGGATGAAGACCATCGTCGCGAGCGCCGACCGGATGACCGAGCGCCGTTTCGACGCGCTGCACCTGCAGGGGCCGGGCACCGATCTGACGATCGGCCTGCTGCCGAGCTCGAAATGGCTCGGCGCCGACTTCATCACGATCGACGGGCTCACCCACTATCCGAATCTCCCCACCGAGGAGGTGTTCACGACGCCCGATCCGGAGCGGGTCGACGGATACGTCTCGGCGACGATGCCGCTCGAGCTCTACGGCTCCTACATGGACGGGATCCGGATCGAGTTCGTGGGCGGCCGCGCGGTGAAGGTCGACGCCGACCAGGGCGCCGACGCGCTCCGCGCCACGATCGCCAAGGACGACGGCGCCGCCCGGCTCGGCGAGATCGCCCTCGTTGACAAGGAGGGACGGATCGGCCCGCTCGGCACCGTCTTCTACGAGACGCTGCTGGACGAGAACGCGGCCAGTCACATCGCGCTCGGCAACGCGTACACCTTTCCGGTCGAGGACGAGGCCGACCGCGAGCGCGTGAACGTGAGCGGCATCCACGTCGACTTCATGATCGGCTCGAACGAGCTCGACGTGGACGGGATCACGCGCGAAGGCGACCGGGTGCCGGTGCTCCGCGGCGGCTCGTGGCAGATCTGAGCGTCGCGATCTCGACGCAGTCGCGTCGCACTTCCGTTCGGGGCTGTCCCCGGGACTGTCCCCGTTCGCGGGGCGCCGCTACGCCGTCTTGCCGACAGCGACCGAGTGGAGGCGCTCGCGGATCTCCTCCGCCGACTCGCCGAGGTCGTCGAGCCGCGGGAGCGCGGCGGCGCTCTCGAGCCCGAAGACGCGCTCGAAGAGCGGCGTCGTCCGGTAGCGAACGGCGCCGCCGGGGCTGTCCTCGCGTCCGGCTTCGGCGATCAGTCCGCGCTCGAGCAGGCCGGCGACGGCCGAGTCGGCGGCGACGCCGCGGATCCGGGCGATCTCCGGCCTGCTGCACGGCCCGAGGTAGGCGACGATCGAGAGCGTCTCGAGCGCCGCCTGCGAGAGCCCGCGCTCGATCGGGCGCTCGAACATGCGGCCGCACGCCTCGGCGGCCTCACGCGACGCGCGGAAGGCATAGCCGCCGGCGACGCGCTCGAGCACGATCCCGCTACGACCCTCGCGGTAGCGGTCCGAGAGAAGGCCGAGCGCGAGCTCGATCCGCTCCGGATCGTCGGCCGCCGCCTCGGCGAGCTCGTCGACCGATAGAGGCGCCGAGGCGACGACCAGAAGAGCCTCGAGCGTCCGGGCGAGCTGGTCGACCGGGTTGGCCGTGATCAGGCGGAGCGTGCGATCCATGTAGCACCTCTTTCTTCGTTCGGACGGGAAACCCTGATTGGAGCGAACGGCGCGGCCTGCTCGAGCGCGATCTCCCCGGCCTTGCGCAGCTCGAGCAGTGCCAGGAACGCGACCGCCTGATCGACGCGCGACAGCCCGCCCACCTCAGCGTCGAAGTCGAAGCGGCGCCGCTTGCGTAGGACGGCGCGAAAGCGCTCCAGGAACTGCGCGACGGGCGGGAAGCGGAGCGCCATGTGGGAGAGGGAGACCTGCGGCGGCGGCGCTGCGAGCAGGCGTAGCGTGGCCGCGAGCTGCTCGGGATCCTGCGGCGCGAGCCTCCGTTCGGATCGCGGCGCGAGCGGCGCGGGCCCGATCCGGAAGAAGCGGTCGCGCTCGCCGGCCAGCCGCTCGGAGAGCCAGGCGGCCGCCTCCTTCATCCGCCGGTACTCGGCGAGTCGGCGCGCCAGCTCGTCGGCGGCCTCTTCGGGCTCGAGGTCGGCCAGCTCCGCCTCCTCCTCGGGGAAGAGCGCGCGCGCCTTCAGCTCGAGCAGCGCCGCGATCAGGACGAGGAACTCGCCGCACGCCTCCAGGTCGAGCTCCTCGCGCTGGCCTTCCTGGACCTGCTGGGCCAGCCGTTCGACGAACGCGATCACGATCGCGGCCATGTCGACGTCGGCCGGCTCGAGCTCCTCCTTCAGGAGCAGCGTCAGGAGCAGGTCGAAGGGGCCCTCGAACGCGTCGAGGTCCAGCTCGAGCTCGCCTACGATCATGCGGGTGGGACGCTAGCGGCGCGGTCGGACGCGGCTGCGCGGAACGGCCATCGCCGACGTCGGCTCGACGCGCCTCGGCCCACGCCCGCTCGGCTCGTCGGAGCGACCGCGGAAAAACTGCCAGTAGACGAAGAACCCGACCGAGGCGACGAACAGGATCAGCGAGACCCAGGCGTTCACCCGCATGCCGGCGATCTCCTCGGACGGGTCGACCCGGAGTGTCTCGAGGTAGATGCGAAAGCCGGTGTAGAGCGCGATGTAGAGCGCGAAGAGCGCGGGCGGGCGGAAGCGGAAACGGCGGTCGAGCAGGAGCAGCAACGCGGCGGCGCCGAGGTTCCAGAGCGCCTCGTACAGAAAGGTCGGATGGAACGTCTCGTCGAAGACGTACTCGTCGGGACGGCGCGCGGCGTCGATCTCGAGCCCCCAGGCACGGTCGGTCGGCTCGCCGAAGAGCTCCTGGTTCCACCAGTTGCCGACCCGGCCGATCGCCTGCGCGACGAGCAGGCCCGGCGCGGCCGCGTCGAGCAGCTCGGCAACCCGCACCCCCGAGCGGCGGGCGATCAGGCCGCCAACGAGGACGCCCCCGGCGATCCCGCCCCAGATCCCCAGCCCGCCTTCCCAGACCGCGAACGGGCCCCACCACTCCTCGGGCACCTCGCTCCAGCTGGTGGCGAGGTGGTAGAGGCGTGCGCCGACGATGCCCGCGCCGACTCCCCAGACGGCGACACGGAAGATCAGATCCCAGTCGCCGCCGCGCGCGACCCAGCGCCTGCCGGTGATCAGGATGCACGCGGCGATGCCGGCGAGGAGCATGAGGCCGTACATGTGGATCGTCACCGGCCCGACGTCGAGCGTGCCCGAGGACGGTGAGGGGATCGAGGCGAGGAGCGTCACGGCAGAGCGCATTCTGCCGAGTCGCGCAGACGGAGTGCTGCACAACCGCGGCAGCGGACGCTCCGACGTGTCGCTGCGTGTGCGCGCGGCCGGAGGGGATAGTGCGTCAGCACAGACCCGGAGAGCCGCGTGCGCGCGGCGGCGCGAGCCGGACGGAGCCGGGCTCCGCCCGGCGGAGTCCGGCGATCGGTGCGCTAGAGGAGGATCTGCAGCGCCAGCTCGGGAGCGCAGCCGTTACGCAGCAGGTCGATCGCGTAGTGGAGATCGACGTCGGCGCGGCTTGCGAGCAGCGCTGCGGCCGACGCCTCGAAGCCGGCACGCTCGAGCTCTCCCGCGCGCCAGCGCTCGATCCGTTGCTGTTCCGTTTGGGTCGTCGTCTCGGCCGCAGTCATCTCGGTTCCTCTGGTCGTGTGTACCGGTTCTTCGTCCAGTAGAGCGAAGAGGTTGTCCCCCTGATAGGGGATTGCGATGAAGCTGCGGTAAGGGTTTTGCAAATTGGGTCGGCTCATCTAGGGTCGGTCCGGGTCCACCAACGAGGGGAGACGTCCAATGTTTCGCATGCGCCTGTTGCGCGCGGTCATTACAGGCTGCGCGGTTTTCGCGTCGGTGACCGCGTCCGCCGCCGCGGCCGAGTTCACGCCCGGGTCGTCGGGGCTCGGCGACCCGTACTTCCCGAATGGTGGCAACGGCGGCTACGACGTCGCCCATTACGACCTGGAGCTGTCGTACGACCCGGCCACCGACGTGCTCGACGGGAACGCGGTCGTCACGGCGCGGGCGACGCAGAACCTGTCGCGGTTCAATCTCGACCTGCGCGGCTTCCGGATCTCGAAGCTGACCGTGAACGGCGTCGCCGCGGCGTCCGCTCGAGAGGGCCAGGAGCTGATAATCACTCCTGACTCCGGGATCCACAACGGCTCCACCTTCCACGTCGCCGTCGAGTACAGCGGCGCACCGGAGGTGATCGTCGATCCCGACCAGTCGATCGAAGGCTGGATCCCGACCGACGACGGCGCCTTCGCCGTCAACGAGCCTCAGGGCTCGCCCGGCTGGTTCCCGTGCAACGACAATCCGCGCGACAAGGCCACGTTCGACTTCGCGGTCACTGTTCCCGCGGGTCTGACCGCGATGGCGAACGGCATCCTCGTCTCGTCGCGGACGAGCGGCGGCAAGACGACGTGGGTCTGGAAGGAGACGGACTCGATGGCCACCTATCTCTCCACGTCGACGCTCGGCAAGTTCGACCTTTCGATCTCGACGATGAAGAACGGGCTGCCGGTGTACGTCGCCGTCGACCCGCAGCTCGCGAAGGGACAGGTGCTCTCGAAGCTGACAGAGTCGGTCGAGTTCTACACCGACCTGTACGGGCCGTATCCGTTCAACGCGGTCGGCGCGATCGTCGACTCGGCCAAGAACGTCGGCTACTCGCTCGAGACGCAGACGAAGCCGAACTTCCCGTACGTGCCGAACGAGGCCACGCTCGTGCACGAGATCTCGCACATGTGGTTCGGCGACTCGGTGACGTTGACGCAGTGGCCGGACATGTGGCTGCACGAGGGGTTCGCCACGTGGTCGGAGTGGAACTGGAGCGAGCACCAGGGCAACAAGACCGCCGCGCAGTGGTTCAAGCAGCTCTACAACACTCCGGCGCAGAACACGGCCTTCTGGAGTCCGCCGGCAGGGAACCCGGACACGCCCGCGTTCCTCTTCGACGGGACGATCTACTACCGCGGTGGGATGACGCTGCAGGCGCTGCGGGAGAAGGTCGGTGAGTTCACCTTCTCGCGGATCATCCGCGACTGGGCGACGCAGAACCGCTACGGCAACGTGACGACGCCGCAGTTCGTCGCGCACGCGGAGGAGATCTCCGGCCTGAACCTGGCGAGGTTCTTCGACGTCTGGCTCTACCAGGAAGGGAAGCCGACGAGCTGGTAGCGACCGCGTTCGTGGGTGAGCCCGCACCGCGCCGGGCTCACCCACAACGCTCAGACGGCGACGACGAACAGCCTCTTCATCCGGCCCCCCTCAGCTTGGGGACGGGCACGGGCTCGTGGCCCCGCCGCCGGTAGACGATCGTCGCGGCCAGGCCGAGGGCGAGCGCCAGAGCGAGGCCGAGCGGGAGGTACGGAAACGACCCGCCTGGAGCGCCGATCTCGACCGGCTTGAACGTATGCGTCTGCGCGCCGCCGTAGGTGCCGAAGCCGTCGTAGACCTCGTACGAGTACCTGCCCTCGGCGGGGAACGAGACGACGGCGTGGTAGACACCCACCTTGCCGGTCGGCTTCGCGGGGAAGGTCTGCACGACCTTGCCGGCGGTGTCCCGGACCCGGACGATCGGGGTGACGCCGGCGAGCGGCGTCCGGCCATGCTGGAGCACCGTGATGTCGACCGGCCAGCCCTGATCGGCCTCGAGGCCGGACGGGGGCAGCGAGCTGAGGCCCACGGTGGCCCAGCCGCCGGCGCCGGCGGTCGGAACGACGACGGCGGCAGCGACGCCGAGCACGAGCAGGAGCTTCTTCATCCGGACCTCCGTTCGATGTTGACGAACCGGATACACCGGGCGGGGGTGCCGGGTTCCCTACCTCGCCGACTCGGCCAGCTCGAGCGCGTCAGCCTCCGTCAGATCTCCTTCGAGCCGGAGCAGCAGGTCGCCGCGGTTCCAGAGCAGGACCGTGCCGGCGAGATAGGTCTGCTCGTCCGTGATCCGGCCGTTCCCGTCCCGGAACATGACGAAGTGATCGGGCCCGTCGACGAAGAGGCCGGGCTCGCCGCCGACGGTGACGTTGCGGATGATCGTTCCGCGGCCGCCCGTCTTCTTGACGAACCCGTCGAAGATCGCGCCGCGGGCCTGCGAGAGCACGAGCCTCGGCCGCGCGCGATCGCCGTACACGGCGGACGTCAGCCCGTCGGGCCGGACGAAGAACCCGTCCGGCTCGTCGCCCAGGTCGAGAAGCGGAAAGCCGGCGCGGCGCTCTGCCTCCTCGCGGCTGACGCGCTCGCCGAAGTCGAGCCGCTGCGCCTGCACATCGGGCAGCGTCTCGACCCGCTCGACCGTCGCGCCGCGGATGCGAAAGATCTCGAAGAAGGCAGTGCGGGCTGCCGGCGAGAGGGCGAGCACGCCTGCAAGGGCGACGACGAGGACCGCGAAGCCGAGCGCCAGCGGACGCAGACGCGAGGTGCGAGCCGGCCGGCGCTCGAAGCCGAGGTCGAAGCGCGGCGTCGCCGGATAGGCGAGCTCGCCGCCGAGCTCTTGCAGCCGCTGCTCGAGGCCGTTCATCCGGTATCCCCCAGCTGCTCGCGCAAGCGGCCGAGCGCACGGGACGTCCGCGACTTGACCGTGCCGCGCCGGAGCGAGAGCACCTCGCCGGCCTCGTCCTCGCCGAGGTCGAGCAGGTAGCGGCAGGAAAGCACGAGCCGGTCGTCCTCGCCCAGCCGCTCGAGCGCAGCCAGCAGCTCGGTTCGCTGCTCGGCCGCGAGAACCCTCCCCTCGGGAGACGGAGCCGCGTCCCCCGAGGGAAGCTCGTGCGCCGCCCGAACCGCAAGCCCTTCGCGCCGGCCTTCGGCGCGGCGGCGATTGCGTGCCTCGTTCGCGACGATCGCGAGCAGCCAGGGACGCAGCGGCGCGCCTCGACGGAAGCGCGGCAGCGCCCGCCACGCCTTCGTCAGCCCGACCTGGGCGGCGTCCTCGGCGTCGGCTGTGTTGCGGGTGATCAGGTACGCGGTGCGGAAGGCGATCTCCTCGTGGTCGCGGACGAGCGCCGCGAAGGCGCCGGCGTCTCCGGCCCGTGCGCGCTCGACTAGCTCGTCCTCTGTCGGTGGTCGGCTCACCACTCGTCGCTTCTACACCCCGTGGGGCCGGGCGGTTCCCGGCTCAGGACGCGAGCGGAACGCCGGCAAAGACGGTCGCCGCCCGCCGCAGGGAGGCCGCGTCCTGCTTGCGCTCGAAGAGCGACAGCGCCTCCGCGACCACGTCCGGCGGCGGCGAGCCGTCACCGAGCAGCGCGAGGACCTGGGCGAGGTCGAGCAGCGCCGTGCCGTGGAATTGACTTGCTCCCCTCTGGGCTGTGCTGGTTGCTTGCCCCCGACGACAGCATCCCATCTCTTGGCTCTGCCGGCAACGCCGGGATAGGATCGGCCCGTGCGACTCAGAAAGGACGCCAAGCTCGAACTGCTCCGGCAGGTGCCGCTCTTCGCCGGCTGCAGCAAGCGCGAGCTGGGCGAGATCGCGACCCTGGCCGACGAGCTGAGCCTGCCGGCGGGCACGACCCTGATCGAGGAGGGGCGGCAGGGCCACGAATTCTTCGTCCTCGTCGAGGGTGAGGTGGACGTCCGCAGGAAGGGCCGGAAGCTGTCGAGCCTCGGCGACGGTGCGTTCTTCGGCGAGATGGCGCTCGTGTCGTCGCGCCCACGCAACGCGACCGTGACGGCGACGAGCCCGGTCCGCGTCCTCGTCGTGCACGAGCCGGCGTTCCGGCGCCTGCTGCGGGACTCGCAGCCGATCCAGCTGAAGGTGCTGCAGACGCTCGCTGACCGCGCCGCCGAGAACTCGCTGCAGTAGCGGACGTGCCCAGAGCCGTCGGGATCAACCACATCGCGCTCGAGGTCGGCTCGATCGAGGAGGCGCTCGCGTTCTACGGGCGCCTGTTCGACGTCGAGCTGCGCGGCCGGATCCCGGGGATGGCGTTCCTCGACCTGGGCGACCAGTTTCTCGCGCTCGCCGAAGGGCGATCGCAGCAGCCTGACCGACAGCGCCACTTCGGCCTCGTCGTCGACGACGACGAGGCCGTGCTCGCCGCGGCGCGGGAGGCGGACGTGAAGATCGTCGGCGGCAACTCGTTTCTCGACCCCTGGGGCAACCAGGTGCAGATCGTCGCCTACGCCGACGTCCAATTCACGAAGACGCCTGAGATCCTGCGCGGGATGGGGCTCGCGCTCGAGAAGTCCGAGCCGGCGCTGCAGGAGCTGCGCGACAAGGGCCTGGGCTGACCGACCTCTCCCACCACGACCTCGCCAGCCTGCTGGTGCTGCTGGCGGCGGGCGCAGCGATGCTGGTGCTCGTCCCGAAGCTGCGGATCCCGTATCCGATCCTGCTCGTGCTCGGCGGGCTCGCACTCGGCTTCGCGCCCGGCCTGCCCGAGATCGACCTGCCGCCCGACCTCGTTCTCGTCGGCGTGCTGCCGCCGCTCCTCTACGGCGCCGCGTTCTTCACCTCGCTTCGCGACCTGCGTGCGAACCTGCGGCCGGTCGGTCTGCTCGCGATCGGCCTCGTGCTCCTGACGATGGTCGTCGTCGCGATCGTCGCCCACGAGATCGTGCCGGGACTCCCGTGGGCGGCTGCGTTCGTGCTGGGCGCGGTGGTCTCCCCCACCGACCCGATCGCGGCGACCGCGATCATGCAGCGCCTCGGCGTGCCGCGGCGAATCGTCTCGGTCGTCGAGGGCGAGAGCCTCGTCAACGACGGCACCGCGCTCGTCGCCTACCGCTTTGCGGTCGTCGCAGCGGTTAGCGGCACCTTCTCGCTCTGGCAGGCGGGGATCTCGTTCGTACTCAACGTCGCCGGCGGAGTCGTGGTCGGACTCGCCGTCGCCTGGATCGTGCGTCAGGTGCGCCGCCGACTTGACTTCCCTCCTGCCGAGGTGACGATCTCCCTGCTCACGGGCTACTTCGCCTACATCCCGGCCGAGTTGCTCGGCGCCTCGGCGGTGATCGCGGCGGTGACTGCGGGGATCTACCTGGGCTGGCACACGCCGGAGCTGACGACCCCGGAGGTGCGGCTGCTGGGCGAGTCGGCGTGGGAGATCGTCACGTTCTCCCTGAACGCGATCCTGTTCACGCTGGTCGGGCTGCAGCTGCCGGGGATCCTCGACGAGCTCGACGCGTACGCCGCGACGGATCTCCTTTGGTGGGCGGTCACCGTGTGGCTGACGGTGCTCGCCGTCCGCGCGCTCTGGATCTACCCGGCGGCGAGGCTGCCGCGGCTGCTCGTCCGACGGATTCGCGAGCGCGATCCGATGCCCCCGCCGGCGGCGCTGACCCTGATCACCTGGTCGGGGATGCGCGGCGGCGTCTCGCTGGCGGCCGCGCTCGCGATCCCGCTCACGATCGACGCCGGCGAGCCGTTCCCGAGTCGCAGCCTGATTCTCTTCCTCACGTTCGCGGTCATCTTCGGCACTCTCGTCGTGCAGGGCCTGACGCTGCCGGCGGTGATCCGCCTGCTCCACCTCGAGGACGACGGTGAGGAGGACGGGCGCGAGGAGGCGCAGGCACGGATCCACGCGACGAGCGCGGCGTTGCTGCGACTCGAGGAGCTGGTCGACGAGGACTGGGTGCGCCCGGACACGGCCGAGCGGGTCCGCAGCGGCTATGGCTTCCGGCGCGACCGCTTCGAGGCGTGGCTCGACGGCGGCGACGACGGCTCGATCGAAGCCCGCTCGCGCGACTTCCAGCGACTGCGGCGAGAGCTCCTGAATGCGGAACGGGCGGCCGTCGAGGGGCTGCGCCGTAGCGGTGCGATCTCGGACGACGTGGCGCGGCGGGTCGCGCGCGACCTCGACCTCGAGGACGCCAGGCTCGAGATCTAGTGGTCAGCCCGGCACGGGCGAGCTCGGGACGGTGTCCCGGCGGGATCGCATCGCGACCAGCAGCCACGCGAGCAGGACGAAGATCGCGGCGAGGCACGCGAGGTAGATCCACGTCGCCCCGCGGTCGGTGTGCAGGTCGGCGCGGGCGCGGACGAGGCCGCCGAGGAGGAGCGCGAACCCGACCAGCTGGCTCAGCGCGGGGATCCGGATCGCGGCCCAGCGTCCGTCGATCGCCGCGGCCGCCCAGCCGACGTTGAGGGCGGTGAAGCTCGCGACCACGCGCGCGGTCAGCGGTGAGACGTCCCACGGCCAGTGCTCGACGGCGAGGTTGGGCGAGACGAAGACCGCCAGGCCGACGGCGAACGACCCTCCACCGGCCGCCGCCAGCGCCACGCGCGCCCACGGCGGCAGCCTGGGCTCGGTCTCCCCCGCCTGCAGCGGCCGCCAGCCGCCGTTGTAGACCCAGAGCCCCGCGACAAGGAACGGCGTCACCGCGTACAGCGCCACCCAGCCCCAGAAGCTCGGGTGGTCGTGGTTGAACTTGTCCCAGTGGATGATCGTGGCGATGCCCATCAAGGTCGCGAAGGCGGTCACCCCGACGAAGCCGAACGAGACCTCGAGCCAGCGCCGGCCACGGCTCGCGACCAGGAGGAAGAAGACGACGCCGGAGGCGTACCCGGCACCCATCAGGATCGGCGTCAGGTCCGGCTTGATCGTCCAGGCGAACGTGCGCTCCGTCTCGCCGGGCCAGCCGTAGAGGCCGACGGCGGCGAGAACCAGCACGGGAACGAGCGCCACGGCAACGGCCCGCGTCAGCGGCAGGACTTGCCGGTGGTCGTCTCTGCTCATCGGCGCGGATGCTCTCATCGACCGGGCGCCGTGGCAAGGACGCGTACGATCGTCTGGTGGGCGTGCTCGAAGCCTCGCCGATGCCGGTGGCCGCATACGCGGCCTGTCGCCGGATGCTCCGCCGGCACGACCCGTCCTACTACCTCGCGGTCCTGCGGCTGCCGCGGGAGCGCCGCGCCGCCGTGCACGCTCTCTACGGGTTCGTCCGCGGCGCCGACGAGATCGTCGACGGCGCCGGTCGCAGGCTCGAGCCCCGGGAGCGGCGCGCCGCGCTCGACAGCTGGGAGGACGAGCTCGAGCGTGGGCTGGCGACCGGACGCTCGTCGCACCGCGTGATCGCCGCGCTCGTTCATGCCGCCGCCGCGCACGACCTGCCGCTCGGGGAGCTCCGGACGTACATGGCGTCGATGCGGATGGATTGCGGGCCGCTCCGGATCCAGACGCGCGCCGAGCTCGACCGCTACATGCAGGGCAGCGCCGCGTCGGTCGGCCGGATCATGGCCGCGATCCTCGGCGCGCCGAGCGAGGCCGAACGGCTGGCGCGGCTCGGCGTTGCGTTCCAGCTGACGAACTTCCTTCGCGACGTGCGAGAGGACTACGCGCTCGACCGGATCTACCTGCCCGCCGACGAGCTCGACCGGCTCGGAGTCCAGCCGGCGGACATCGCCGCGGCGACGGCGACGCCCGCGCTGCGGCAGCTCGTCGCCGACGAGGTCGGCCGCGCGCACCGCCTCTTCGAGAGCGCGCCGGCGCTGGCGGCGGCGATTCCGTCGTGCGCCCGCGGAATCAGGCTCGCGCACGGCGTGTACGCAGCCGTGCTCGACCGGATCGAGCGCAACGGCTTCGACGTCCTCGGCCGGACGAGCCGACCCCGCCCCTGGCACGTGGCGCACGCGGCGGTGCGGGCCTGGTGAGCAGGCGGCCCGACGAGCCGCTCGACGGCGAGCGGCCGGACGTCCTGATCTGCGGCGCCAGCTTCGCCGGCCTCACCGTCGCGCGGGAGCTCGCCGGCAGCGGCGCCGACGTGCTCGTGCTCGACCGCGACGAGATCGGCGCCCATCCCACGTCCGCGTGCGCCGCACCCCTGATCTGGCTCCAAGAGCTTGGCCTCGAAGGCTCGATCCGCCAGGAGCTCCCTTACATGACCTTCACCACGCCGCACGGCTCCTCCCGCGTCCGGCTGCCGTGGAGCTGGGCCGCGTTCGACTACGCCGAGCTCTGCCGGCTCCTCTGGGAGCAGTCCGACGCGCGCTTCGAGCGCGCCCTCGTCAAGGAGCGCGTCGCGGGCGGCGTGCGCACGGACCGCGGCGTCGTCCGGGCGCCGCTCGTCGTCGACGCGCTCGGCTGGCGACGGGTGCTCGGGTCGCAGCCGCTCGCCGCCACGGCCGCCTCGCTCTCGCGCGGGCTCGAGGTGCACCCTCCCGGCGCGGGCGACGCGCTCGACGTGATCATCGACCGCGCACTCGTCCCGCGCGGTTACTGCTGGCGCGTCCCCGCCGGCGACGAGGTGCGCGTAGGAGCCGGTTCCTATGACGCGCGGGTCGCGATGAAGCAGCCGACGGCCGATACCGCGGAGCGCTTCGGCGTCCCGCCGGTCCGGCACCAGGGCAACCTGATCCCGCACCGCCTGCGGCCGGCCGCCGAGAACGGCTGCTTCTTCGTCGGCGACTCCGCCGGCCACTGCTTCGCGCTCTCGGCGGAGGGCATCCGCGGCGCCTTCTACTTCGGGATCGCCTGCGGACGCGAGGTGCTCCGAGCGCTGGCGGGCGAGGCGACCGTCGACGAGGCACTCGCCGCCTACGGCGCCTTCGGCGCGAGACACAGACGAGCCTTCCTCTCGACCTATGCGCTTCAACGGGTGCTCCCCGCCCTCCCGCCGCGCCTGCTGAACGCGGTGATCCGGGCCCTGAGCCGGCAGCGGCTCGTCGATGCGATCTTCGGCTGGTACCTGGGGTTGCTGCCTCCCGAGCTCGCCAAGCCCGGCTCCGGCTCGAACTCGGGCAGCGGGACGAGCCGGCTCGCGGCGATCGGCCGGGCGAGCTAGACGATCGCGTCGGCGCCGAGAAGAGTGCGCGCCTCGGTGAGGAAGTCGGTGTCGATCGCGACCGTATAGCCGGGACCGAGCGCGAGCGTCTTCGGCCCCAGCGACGTCTCCAGCGCAACGAGCACGCGCGAGGGGCCGGGATAGTCCTTGACGAGGTGCGCGAGGTCGCGGATCAGCCCGGCCCGCGCCACGCGAGCATCGAGCTTGAACCTGATCTCCGTCCGCTCCCGCACCGCCTCGAAGCCGCTCACCTCGAGCGCGATCAGCTTCGTCTCGCCCTGTTGCTTGTGGTCCACGCGGCCCTTGATCACGAGGATCCGGTCGGCGACGCAAAGCTCGCGCGCCTGCGCATAGGTCGAGTTGAAGACGACGACCTCCCCGCCGCCCGTCGGGTCGTCGAGCGTCAGGAAGACCATCGGCTCGCCCTTCTTCGTCGTCAGCTGCTTCACGGACGAGACGATCCCGCCGACGCTGACCACCTCACCGTCGCGCCGCCGCTCCAGCTCGCCGAGCGTGCAGTCGGTCTTGCGCCGCAGCTGCTCGCGCACCGCGTGCAGCGGATGCTCGGAGATGTAGAGGCCGAGCGTCTCCTTCTCCAGCTTCAGCAGCTCCGGTTTCTCGAACTCCCCTGAGGGAATCGACGGATGGTGCCGCACCGGGTCGGTTTCGGCTTCGCCGAAGCCGATACCGTCGAAGATGGAGCCTTGTCCCGCCAGGCGGTCGGCCGCGTGCTTCTGGCCCCACGCAAGCGCCTGCTCGAGGCAGGCGAGCATCCCCAGCCGCGAGGCCGACGTGGAGTCGAGCGCGCCGCACTTCACCAACGCCTCGAGGGATCGCTTGTTGACCACCTGCGGATCGACCCGCTCAGTGAAGTCCCAGATCGACTCGAACGGGCCGCCCTCCTCGCGGGCGCGGATGATCGCGCGCGCGGCCGACTCGCCGACCGACTTGACCGCGTTCAGGCCGAAACGGATCTTCCCCTCCACGACCGCAAAGTCGGTCTGCGAGGTGTTGACGTCGGGCGGCAGCACCTCGATTCCCAACTCGTCGCAGGCGTTGACGTAGAGCGGGACGCGGTCCTTCGTGCTCATCACCGACGAGATCAGCGCCGCCATGTACTCGCACGGATGGTTCGCCTTCAGCCACGCCGTCCGGTAGGCGATCAGCCCGTAGCAGGCCGCATGCGACTTGTTGAACGAATAGTCCTGCGACTTCTCGATGTCGTCCCAGAGCTGCTTCGCCACCCGCTCGGACGTCTCGTTGCCGACGCAGCCGGCGATGAACTTGTCCTTCAGCGACGCCATCAGCTTGTGGATCTTCTTGCCGATCGCCTTGCGCAGGTCGTCCGCCTCGGCCGGTGAGAAGCCGCCGATCTGCTTCGCGATCTCCATCGACTGCTCCTGGTAGATCGAGATCCCGTACGTCGAGCCCGTGATCGCCTTCAGCCGCGGGTCGATGAACGCGACCTGCTCCTGGCCCGCCTTGCGCTTCGCGTAGTTCGGGATGTACTGCATCGGCCCCGGCCGGTAGAGCGCCACGAGCGCGATCAAGTCCTCGAAGACGGTCGGCCTCACCTGCCGCAACGCCTCGCGCATCCCCGACGACTCGAACTGGAAGACGCCCATCGCCTCGCCGCGCGCGAGCATCGCGTACGTCTTCTTGTCGTCGAGCGGGATCGTGTTCATGTCGACGCTGCCGATCAGCTCGACCGCCTTGTCGATCACGTCGAGGTTGCGCAGGCCGAGGAAGTCCATCTTCAAGAGGCCGAGCGCCTCGACGGTGTTCATCGAGAACTGGGTCACGACCTCCTGATCTGCCCCCTTCTGCTGCAGCGGGATCGTCTCGATCAGCGGCTCGGCGCCGATGACGACGCCGGCAGCGTGGATCGAGTCCTGGCGAACGAGCCCCTCGAGCGGCTTCGCCAGGTCGATGATCTCCTTCGCGGCCGGCTCGGTCTCGTAGGCGCTCTTCAGGTCGGAGCCGGGCTTGAGGCACTCGGCGAGCGTCTGGCCGGGGCCTTCCGGGATCAGCTTCGCGATCCGGTCGACGACGCCGTAGGTGATCTCGAGCACGCGGCCGGCGTCGCGCACGGCTGCGCGGGCGGCCATCGTCCCGAAGGTGATGATCTGGGCGACGCGGTCGCGGCCGTACTTCTCGGAGACGTAGTTGATCACGCGCTCGCGGCCCTCGACGGCGAAATCGATGTCGATGTCGGGCATCGACTTGCGGCCCGGATTGAGGAACCGCTCGAAGAGCAGGTCGTACTTGATCGGGTCGATGTCGGTGATCTCGAGCGAGTACGCGGCGAGCGAGCCGGCGGCCGAGCCGCGACCGGGACCGACGCCGATCCCGTTCGTCTTCGCGAAGTGGATGAAGTCCCAGACGATCAGGAAGTAGTCGGCGAAGCCCATCTCGCGGATCGTCTTCAGCTCGAACTGGAGGCGCTCGTGCAGCTCCGGCGTGAGAATGTCGTACCGCCGCTCGAGCCCCTGCTCGCACAGCTCGACGAGGTACTCGAACGCGTCGCGCCCGTTCGGGGTCGGGAACTTCGGCAGCAGGATGTTGCCGAGCTCGATCTCGATCGAGCAGCGCTCGGCGACCTCGAGCGTGCGCCGCATCGCGTCCTCGTGGCCGGGGAAGTCGAGCGCCATCTCGGCCGGAGTCTTGAAGTAGAACTCGTTCGTGTCGAAGCACCAGTGGTTCGGGTTCTTGAGCGAGTCGCCCGACTGGATGCAGAGCAGCGCCTCGTGGGAGTAGGCGTCGGCGGCGGTCAGATAATGGACGTCGCCGGTGGCGACGAGCGGCAGCTTCGCCTCGGCCGCCAGCTTGACGAGCTCCGGGTTGACGCGCTGCTGCACCTCGAGACCCGCGTTCTGGAGCTCGACGTAGGTGTTGTCGCGTCCGAACACCTGCGCCAGCCGGTCAAGGTCGCCGGCGGCGTCCTTCGGCCGGCTCTCCTCGAGCGCCTTGCAGACGCGACCGGAGAGGCAGCCGGAGAGCGCGATCAGGCCGCCCGAGTAGGTCTCGAGCAGTTCCCAGTCGACGCGCGGCTTCGTGTAATAGCCCTCGAGATAGCCGAGCGAGCTGAGCTTGATCAGGTTCGAGTAGCCCTGGTTCGACTCGGCCAGCAGGGTCAGGTGCGCGTAGCCGCGCGTGCGCGAGTGACGGTCGTCGGCGACGTAGACCTCGCAACCGACGATCGGCTTGATGCCCTGATCGTTCGCGGCCTTGTAGAGGTCGACCGAGCCGGCGAGCGAGCCGTGGTCTGTGAGCGCCACCGCGGGCATCTCGAGCTCGGCCGCGCGGGCGGCGAGCGCCGGGATCCGGCACGCCCCGTCGAGGATCGAGTACTCGCTGTGGACGTGCAGGTGGACGAAGTCGGCGGGCACGGACGGCCATTGTACGACCGCCTCCGGAGGGCACCCTCAAGCCGGCTCAGGAGGGAGAGCCGGCTCGTCGAGGGCGACGGTGGACGCGAGGATCAGCCGAGCTTGGGAGCGGAGCGACCCTGCACGGGTCGTGGAGCACGCGGGATCTGCTCCTGCAGATCCCGCGCTTGCGCGGCCAACACAGCCGCGAGCCGCTCCTCTTCGCGGCGTGCGTAGAGCGCCGCGAAGTGCGGGACGGTCAAGTTAGAGGACGCGGCCATAGCCGATCTCCCAGAGGACGGTCCAGCTCCGACCGTCATCGTCCGAGCGCTGGTAGCGCCAGTCGAGCCCGTTCGCCTCGATGTTCTCCCAGCGCATCCGGAAGCGGGCGCTCTCGTCGGTGCGGCGCAACTCCATCGCGCCGTCCTCGATAGCGGCCGACGAAGGTGAGGCAGCCGCCCTCGCCGTCGACCCACGTCTGCCGCCAGCACTGCACCTTGCGGTCGTAGACCGAATAGCTGAGCCCCTGGTAGTCGAGGCTCGGACGGCCGTCGGAGTTCTCGACCAGCACCATCCCGCCAAGATCGGCGTAGACGGAGTTCGTGCCGACGTGCTCGAGACCGTCCGCGTGCCAGGTGCAATCCCAGTCGCCCAGCCAAAAGTCGAACTGCCGCGCCGCGTCGAGCTCGATCGTCGGAGGCTCGGCATGGGCAACGCTCATGTGTACTGGAACGCCGAGGTTATGAAGAGGTTAGGGGCTTAATCGAAGCGCAATAGAGTCGCAACCGGAGCTACTCGTCGGAGCCGACCGATGAGTTCCCCGCGCTTGCCTACCTCACCACCGACGACGCCGACCGGGAGGACGAGACCGCGAAGGCGCACGGCGGCAAGTCTACGCGGAGCCGATGGACGTCACGAAGAGCGGCCGCATGGCGATGGTCGTGGACGCAGCTGAGTTGGGCTCGACGCGTTCGCCGCAATCTTCAAGTTTATATTTCGCAGGAGTTTCACTTGACATATCGCATGCGAGGGTGCAAACTCCTCAGTTCGTATCCGAGCACCCCGCTCGGTCACAGCGGAAAGGAGGCCGATTTGAATCTCGCAGTCACGATTTACCTCGGTTGGCCCCTCCGCTTCTCGGCGTAGACGGCCGACTCTTCAGAGGTAGTTTTCGGCGCTCCGTTGCCGCGTAGTCACCTCGTTTGAGCGCGGAGGCGCAGCGTCACACGGCGTCGATCGGCGTCATCGCATCGTCAATTACATCTGGAAAGGAAGGCTCGTTCATGAGCGTAGGCTTTCACGTTCCCTATCTCGCCGCACTCGTCCGATTTAACGTTGAAAGGAGGGAGAACAATGCTGCACCACGAAGCGCTCCGACAACTGACCCATGATCATCAGCAACAGCGCCGCCGCGAAGCGGAGGCCGAGCGGCTGGCGTTGCAGGCACGCGGCCTTCGGCAACGCAGGCGACAGCGGCTGGCGCTCGACGCCGCACTCGGGCTGCTGCGGCGCCGCCACGGCACCGCGCCGAGCCACGGCGCCTGAGGTTCATCGAGCACCCGCGGACCGGAGACGCCCCCTCCTCCGGCCCGCGCGGGGCTCGCCGGCCCCTTCCACTACCGTCTTGGCATGGAGCGGCGGCTACGGATCGGGGCGGTCGCGCTCGTGCTGGCGTGGCTCTTCGTGCCGCTGCTCCGGCGCTCGATCCCTGCCTGGATCCCCTTCCTCGCCTTCGCCGCGCTCGAGGCCCACTTCCTCGTCGGCGGGCTGCGCGAGCAGGGCGCTCCCGCGGGCCCGCGCGGACGCGCGCCGCAGGCAGCGGACCTCGACGACTTCGGCGGGCCGGAGTGGCTCGAGCCGGTCCTCGTCGAGGTCGACGGCCGGCAGGTCTGGATCCCGGCCGACGTCGAGCGCGAGCCTCGGCCGGCGCGGCCGGCGCAGCGGCTGCTGCCGCGCCTCGAGGGCGTCGCCGTCCTGGCCGCACTGGCGCTCCTCTTCGTCCTGCTCCCTGAAGGCGGCTGGCACGGGCTCGACCAGGCCGACCGGGCGCGCACCGAGGCCCGCCTCTCCGCCGAGGCGGCACGGATCGCCGGCCACAGGGCGGTCGTCCACTGCGACGCGCGCGGCGAGGCGGTCGGCGTCGTCCAGCACGCGGACGGCGTCGCCGAGGTCGGCGGCACGAACGCCTACCTGACGCCCGCGATCTGCTTCCGGCTCCACCGGCTCGCGTTCGAGAACGACGAGGGCGCGTTCAGCCAGACCGCGCGGGCGATCGCCGTCCTCGCCCACGAGGCGTGGCACCTGCGGGGCGAGAGCGACGAGGGCGTCACGAACTGCTACGCGTTCCAGAGCGGCGTCGAGCTCGGACAGCGGCTCGGCCTCTCGGAGGCGACGGCGGCGCGGATGATGCGTCAGCAGCTGGCCGAAAACCCGGTCCAGGCGCGATCAGCCTCGGAGTACCTCGTCCCCGGTGAGTGCCGGGACGGGGGTCGGCTCGATCTCGCTCCGGGCAGCGGTCGGTTTCCGTAGTCGACGGAGCAGCAGCGCGCCCACGACGAGGAGCGCCGCCTCGACGAGCGTGATCGCGAGCCGGTTGATCACGATCGCGCCGAGCGCGACGGCCTCGCCGACGACCGCGAGCAAGAGGCCGTACATCGACGCCTCTCGGACGCCGAGCCCCGACGGAGCGAAGATCGCGAGCACGGCGACGATCGCGCCGACGGCGCTGACGCCGCCGAGGAAGGGGATCGACGAGAGCGACGGGTCGCCACCCACGGACCGCAGCATGAAGAAGAGGGCGGCGCCGCCGAGCGGCCAGGTGAGCGCGTAGAAACCGAGCAGCTCGAACGCCGTCCGTGCCGGCAGCGGCGTCACTTCCTCGGCGCCGAACGGGCGCAGCAGCCGCGTCGCGACGGCTGCGAACACCGGCGGGTAGAGCAGGATCGAGACGACGACGCCGAAGGCGGCGAGCGGAACCAGCGGCACGTCGGCGCCTCCGATGACCACGAGGCCGACGACGAAGACGATCACGCCCGCGACCGCCGAGAGCCCCGCCTCGAGCAGGATCGACGCCAGCACGACCGGTGTCTCACGGACGCCGAACCGCCGCAGCGCGACGACGCGTGCCGTTGGCGTCCAGACGCCCCCCGGCACGTACTTCGCGAGCATCGAGAGCATCTCCGCCTGCAACGCGACGCGGTAGGGGATCCGGATTCCGTACGCGGCGAGGATGCGGAGCCAGCCGAGCACGAAGACCA
>JBDSOJ010000006.1:0-9765 GCA_039914895.1 Gaiellaceae bacterium | reverse complement strand
GCGATCCAGCGCTGCGCGCGAAGGCGATCGTCGAGGCGACGACGCACTTCCGTGACGCCGACATCCTCGCCCGCGTCTCCGCCGGCCTCGGCGAGCCGATGGTCGGCATCTCGACTGCTTCGCTCGAGCCGTCGCAGCTGCTCGAGACCCGCGGCTGGTAGGCGTCTAGCCCGCCCGCTGTTCGGTCTCTTTCTCGTCCCCTGCATGGTCTTCTTCGTCCTCTGCGTCGTTCGCGATCTCTTGCACGAGGACGGCGGCACCGGGCCACTGACGATGGAGGAGCTCACCAGCGGCCCCTTCATGGACGCCGCGCGAGTTCGTCGACTGGAGCCTGGACTGGTGGACGTGGGAGATCCGCGAGCAGACGCAGCTGTACGGCATCGAGTTCGGCTGCCTCCCGATCTTCGTGACAGGATTCGTCGCGCTCGTGCTCTCCGACGAGGCGGGTGTTCCGTGGTGGCTCGGCGTGCCGGCGGGCGTCGCCGCCGCGGCGCTGCTCGGCTGGCCGTACCGGTGGGTGCGGCATCGCGGTTACCTCGCGTTCGGCGACGACTGAGCCGTGTGCCAGTCCGTACAATCAACGCCATGAAGATCGGTGTCCTCGCCGTACAGGGCAACTTCCGTGAGCACTGCTCGATCCTGCGCGGGCTCGGAGCCGACGTCGTCGAGGTGCGGCTGCCGGAGCAGCTGGAGGGGCTCGACGGGCTCGTGATCCCGGGCGGCGAGTCGACCGCGATCCGCCGGCTGATGCGCCTCTACGGGCTCGACGACGCGGTGCGCGAGTTCGACGGCCCGGTCTTCGGGACGTGTGCGGGAATGATCCTGCTCGACCGGGCGCACCTCGGCCTCGTCGACGTCGAGGTCGAGCGCAACGGCTACGGCCGCCAGCGCTCGAGCTTCGAGGCCGACCTCGACCTCGACGACGGCGGCGGACCGCTCCGCGGTGTCTTCATCCGCGCGCCGCGCGTGACCGCTGCCGGGCCGGACGTGGAGGTGCTCGCGCGCCACGAGGATGTGCCGGTGCTGCTGCGGCAAGGGCGCTTCCTCGTCGCGTCGTTCCATCCCGAGCTGACCGGCGACACCCGCGTCCACGAGCGGTTCCTCGAGCTCGTAAGCGAAGCGCCTCATGATCCCGACGGGTCGCTGGCAAGCGTCCCGAGGGGGAACAGTGCGCTAGCAAGGGCCCCCGAGGAGAGCGCAGTCCAGCGGCCCGAGCACGGCGGAGCCGGGCTTCGCCCGGCGGGAGCCGTGCGGTCGGGGTCATGAGGCGGGAGGAAGCGCATGTCGGGGCATAGCAAGTGGTCGACGATCAAGCACAAGAAGGGCGCCGCCGACGCGAAGCGCGGCAAGCTCTTCACCAAGCTGTCGAAGGCGATCATCGTTGCGGCGAAGGAGGGCGGTGCCGACCCGACCGGCAACCTCTCGCTCCAGAACGCGATCGAGAAGGCGAAGTCGTACTCGATGCCGAAGGACACGATCGAGCGTGCGATCGCCCGCGGCGCCGGCACGGACGCGGACGCGGCGGCCTACGAGACGATCGTGTACGAGGGCTACGGGCCGGAGGGCGTCGCCGTGCTCGTCGAGGCGCTGACCGACAACCGCAACCGCACCGCCTCCGACGTGCGTCACACCTTCTCCAAGCACGGCGGCAACCTCGGCGCGACCGGCGCGGTCGCCTGGCTCTTCGAGCGGCGCGGCGTCGTGCTGGTCGAGGCGGACGGGGCGGACGAGGACGAGCTGACGCTCGCGGCGGCCGAGGGCGGGGCGGACGACGTCGAGCGTGACGGCTCCGTCTTCCAGGTCTTCTCGGCGCCCGAGGCGCTGACGGCGGTGCGCGAGGCGATCGAGGCGGCGGGGATCGAGGTCGAGTCGGCGGAGCTGACGATGATCCCGAAGACGACCGTCGAGGTGGCCGAGGAGGCGGCGGCGAAGCAGCTGATCCGCCTGATCGAGGCGCTCGAGGACAACGACGACGTCCAGGAGGTCTCAGCGAACTTCGACATCCCCGAGCAGGTGCTGGAGGCCGTCGCCGGCTAGACAGACGCTTCGTTCGAGGCGCCTTTGGGAGCGAAGCGACCCTTCACGGGTCTTCGCGGATCGGAATCTGCTCCCGCAGATTCCGATCTTGCGCTAGCAACACAGGAACGTCCGATCGCCTGCCTAACCTTTCCTCGTGAAGGTTCTCGGCATCGATCCAGGGACGGCTGCTTGCGGGTACGGGATCGTCCAAGAAAGCGGAGGCCGAATCAGGGCGCTCGACCACGGGTGGTGGCAAACGTCCGCGCGGGAGCGTCCGGAGCTGCGCCTCAAGACGATCTTCGAGCGGGTGCAGGCGCTCATTGCGGAACACGAGCCGGCCGCCGTCGCAGTGGAAGAGTCGTTCGTCGGGGCAGATGCCCGCACCGCGCTCTCCGTCGGTCAGGCGCGCGGAGCGGTGCTCGTCGCCGCCGCGGCGCTCGGCGTCGACTGCGTTGAGTACCCGCCGGCGCGCGTGAAGCAGGCGGTCTGCGGCTACGGCCGGGCCGAGAAGGCGCAGGTGCAGCGGATGGTGCGCACGATCCTGGCGATGGAGTCCAACCCGACCCCGAGCCACGCCGCCGACGCGCTCGCGGTCGCGATCTGTCACGCGCTCGCGCCGCCGCTGCTGCGGATTGCGGGATGAGGACCGCAGAATGATCTCGCGGCTCAGAGGGCAGCTCGCCGGTCGGACATCCGACGGCTTCGTGCTCGACGTCAACGGCGTCGGCTATCTGCTCGCGGCCACGCCCGGAGCGGTGCGGGCGGCCGAGGCCGGCGCCGAGGCCGTCGTCGAGACCTATCTTCACGTCCGCGAGGACACGCTCCAGCTCTACGGCTTCGCCGACGCGGTCGAGCGCCAGCTCTTCCTCCACCTGCTTACGGTCGCGGGGATCGGGCCGAAGGTCGCGCTCGCGATCGTCTCGGGCGCGCCCGCCGCCGAGCTGCGCCGCGCGATCGTGCTCCAGGACGCCGTCCGCTTCCAGGCGGTGCCCGGCGTCGGCAAGAAGACCGCCGAGCGGATCGTGCTCGAGCTGAAGGACAGGCTCGGCGCGGAGGATCCGGTGCCGATCTCGAGCGGCGCCGGGACGTCCGCGCACACGACCGCGCGCGACGCCCTCGTCGAGCTTGGCTACTCCGTGCTCGAGGCCGAGCAGGCGCTCGCATCAGTCGATCCCGACCTGCCTGCCGAGGAGCGCGTCCGGCTCGCGCTGAGGCAAGCCGCGTGAGCGCCGTCGCCGCCGAGATTCTAGGCCCCGAGGAGGAGGAGCTCGAGCGCACCCTCCGTCCGCGCACGCTCGACGACTTCGTCGGCCAGGAGGGCGTCAAGGAGCAGCTCGCGATCGCGCTCGCCGCCGCGAAGGCGCGGGGTGAGGCGCTCGATCATGTTCTCCTCGTCGGCCCGCCGGGTCTCGGCAAGACGACCCTGGCGCAGATCATCCGCGAGGAGCTCGGGGTCGGGATCCGTACGATCGCCGGCCCGGCGCTCGAGAAGAAGGGCGACATGGCGGCGATCCTGACCGCGCTCGAGCTCAGGGACGTCCTCTTCGTCGACGAGATCCACCGGATCAACCGCTCGATCGAGGAGATCCTCTACCCGGCGCTCGAGGACTTCCGGCTCGACATCATCGTCGGCCAGGGCCCGGCCGCGCGGACGCTGACGCTCGACCTGCCGCAGTTCACGCTCATCGGCGCGACGACGCGCACCGGCCTGCTGACGACTCCGCTGCGCGACCGCTTCGGAATGACGTTCCGGCTCGGCTACTACGACATCGAGCAGCTGACCGCGATCGTGCGCCGATCGGCCGGGATCCTCGGCGTCGCGATCGAGGCGGAGGCGTGCGGCGAGATCGCGAGCCGCTCGCGTGGCACGCCCCGGATCGCGAACCGGATTCTCCGGCGCGTCCGCGACGTCGCCGAGGTGCGCCACGAGGGTGCGGTCACGAACGCCGTCGCCCGCGAGGCGCTCGAGCTGATGGAGATCGACGAGGAGGGCCTCGAGGGCACCGACCGCGAGCTGCTGCGTGCGATCGCGTTCAAATTCGAGGGCGGCCCGGTCGGTCTCTCGACGCTCGCGGTCACGCTCGGCGAGGAGCCCGACACGATCGAGGACGTCTACGAGCCTTACCTGCTCCAGCTCGGCTTCCTCCAGCGCACGCCGCGCGGCCGCGTGATCACCAAGCTCGGCCGCGTGCACGTGGACGCACCGCCTGCGCCGGACTCGGGCAGCCTGTTCTAGGGGCCGGTGATCCGCACCGGCCCCGAGGGCGTCTTGATGAACACCTGCCAGGCCTGGTAGGCGAAGTAGATCCGCTCCTCGCGCCGCATCTGCGTCGCGAAACGCGCGACGGCGTCGACGTAGCGGGTGGAGTGGTTGTAGGCGTAGAGCGCGCGCCTCAGGTCCCGGGTTGCGCCTGACGCGCGGAGATAGTTGGCGGCACCGAGGATCGCGTCGCGCGGCTCGTGGACGTCTCCGCCGAGCCCGTACGCCCGCCAAGTCGCGGGCAGAAACTGCATCGGCCCCTGCGCGCCCGCGCTGCTCGACGAGCGCAGGCGGCCGAAGCCCGATTCGACGAAGTTGATCGCAGCGAGCACCTCCCAGTCGACGCCGAAGCGCCGCTCGGCCTCCCGGTACCAGCGCAGCAACGATGCCGCGGGCGCCGCGAGACCGGTGCGGAACGAGCTCGGCGGGCGCCGGGTCGGCGGCGTCAGCCGGACCAGCGCCCGCCGCGCGTCCAACGTCTCGCGCGCGTCGCGGCCGAGCAGCGGCCACGCCCGCCGCTCGAGCTCGGCGTCATAGGTCAGGGCGAGGTAGAGACGCTGCTGGCGGAGCGCCCAGAGCGAGATGTTCCGCGGCGTGTTCCCGTCAGCCCGAGGTCCGGCCTGCCAGGCGTCGATCGCGACGCGCAGGCTCGACGTCGCCTGCTCGAGCGCAGCAGCGATCGCGGCCGGGCTCTCCGGGAGCGGCGCGGACGGCGCCGGCGGTGCGGCCGGCGTGCCGAGCAGCGCGAGCGCGAGTACGACGGCTCTCACTCCGCCGAGTGTAGGCGTACGCTCGTCACCGTGAGCCACCCGGAGCTGCAGGCGGAGCAGGCGTACGTCGACCACGCCTACGCGTTCCTGGAGCGGATGCGCGAGGTCGTGCTGCGGGCCGGCGACGCGGCCGACGGAGAGGTCGCGCAGGCGGCGCTCGACGCCTGGGCGGCGAAGCGGCTCGCGACCTTCGAGGATGCCGAACGTGGGCTCCTGTTCGGCAGGCTCGACTTCGAGGCGGTCGAGCGGGCGCTCTACGTCGGCCGACGCTGGGTCCACGACGACGAGGGCGAGCAGATCGTCGTCAACTGGCAGGCGCCCGCCGCCCGGCCCTTCTACACGGCGACACCGCAGGATCCGCAGCGCGTCACGCTCCGCCGCCGCTTTCGCGTGCAGGGCCGGAAGTTGCTCGACATCGCCGACGAGACGCTCGACGGCTCCACCCTCGACGGCGCCTGCGTCGGCGACTTCCTGCTCGAGGAGCTCGAGCGCAGCCGCGACACGCACATGCGCGACATCGTCGCCACGATCCAGGCCGACCAGTACCGGCTGATCACACGTGACCCCGACCGGCCGCTCGTGATCCAGGGCGGCCCCGGCACCGGCAAGACCGCCGTCGGGCTCCACCGCGCCTCGTGGTTGATCTACACCGAGCGGGAGAAGAGTGCGCGCAGCCGCGTTCTCGTCGTCGGCCCGAACCGGACGTTCATGGAGTACGTCTCGCACGTGCTGCCGGCGCTCGGCGAGGGCAGCGTCGAGCAGCTCGCCGTCACCGAGCTCGTCGCCGGCGTCGAGCGGATGCTGCGTGACCCAGCGGCCGTGGTGCGCGTAAAGGCGGACGCACGGCTGGCCGAGGTGATCGCACGCGCCGCGGAGCTTCGGCTCGCCGCCGAGCCGGAGGAGCTGATCCTGAAGCTCGAGGGCGCGTACGTCCGTGTTCGCGTCCGCGAGCAGCAGCGCCTGCTCGAGGAGATCCGGGAGCTCCACGGCACGACCGCGGCCGCCCGGGAGCGGTTCCGGATGGGGATCGTCCGCACCTTCTACTCCGAGTACGGGCGCATCCTCCGGGGCGGTGCGATCCGCGACGGCGAGGAGGTCGAGAAGGCGCTGAAGGCAAGCGGCCACCTGAGTCGAGTCGTCGATCGCGCCTGGCCGTTGGTCACTCCGGAGAAGCTCGTGCGTGGGCTCTTCACGACGCCCGCGTTCCTTGCCGAGGCCGCCGCGGGCATCCTCGACCCGGACGAGCAGGCGCTGCTCCGCCGCCGCGGCTCGGGCTGGAGCGATGGTGACGTGCCGCTGCTCGACGAGGCGCACGCGCTCGTCGGCGAGCCGCCTCGCACCTACGACCATGTGATCGTCGACGAGGCGCAGGACCTCTCGCCGATGCAGCTGCGGATGATCGCGCGGCGCGCCCGCGGCGGCGCGCTGACGATCCTCGGCGACGTCGCGCAGGGCACCGGCCCGGTCACGTACGAGAGCTGGGGCGAGGTGCTGCCGCATCTTCCTCACGGTGCGCAGGCCGAGGTGGAGGAGCTGCGGCACGCCTATCGCGTGCCGCGCGAGATCATGGAGCTGGCCCTGCCGCTGCTCGACACGATCGCGCCCGGGATCGAGCGCCCCCTCGCCTACCGCGCCGGCGGCGCCGAGCCCCTGATCCGCCAGGTCGAGGAGGGCGCGCTCCTGCGCGAGGCCTACCACGAGGCGGCGCGGCTGGCACGTGAGGACGGGCTCGTGGCGCTGATCGTCCCGGACGAGCTGGTCGAGCCGGCGCTCGCGCACGAGAGCTCCCTCGAGGGGATTCCGCTTCTGACGCCACGCGAGGCGAAGGGGCTCGAGTTCGACCACGTGATCGTCGTCGAGCCTGCGCTCGTCGCGGCGCACGAGCAGGGTCTGCGCGAGCTCTACGTCGCGTTGACGCGGCCGACGACGACGCTCGTCGTCCTGCACGCGCGGCCGCTGCCGCCCGAGCTCGGCAGCGCCGCCTGACCTTCTGGCGCCGGCTTCAGCTTGCGGTAAGCCCGGCCCAAGCTGTGCCGTCAGCGTCCGAGCCGACCTGATCGCGTCCTGAAGCCTTCGCCCGGTACAAGGCTGTGTCGGCGCGAGCGACCAGCGAGGCCCCGTCCTCGCCCGGAACCCACTCGTCGACGCCGATCGAGCATTGCTGCGCCGCCCGTGTCGCCGCGCGGACGCGTTCGGTCACGTCGAGTGCCTCGTCGAGCGTGCAGTCGGGGAGCAGAATCACGAACTCGTCGCCGCCGTGACGAGCAAGGAAGTCGGCCCCGCGCAGCGCGCGTAGCCACTCGGCGGCGCAGGCCCGGAGGAGGTCGTCACCCGCGGTGTGACCCAGCTCGTCGTTGAAGCGCTTGAAGTGATCGAGGTCGAGCTGAGCGACGCAGAGAGCCGCGCCGCGACGGTTCGCTCGAAGGATCTGGGCCTGGAGGCGGTGATCCCAGGCGCGGCGGTTCGGGAGCTGCGTCAGCGCGTCGGCAAGCGCAAGCTCCGCGAGTTGTTCGGACAGCGCGCCCTGCCGGCGCACGAGCTGCTGCACCGTGAACCCGATCACGGCGGAGATCGAGGCGACCAGGAACATGCGGCGCCACTCGCTCGGAGGCTACGCCGGCGCGCCCACGAGCATGATCGGAAGCGAGAGGCACAACGAGATCAGGGCGATCGCGATCGCGAGCTCTCCTTTCCTGCCGTAGAGGGCGAGCCAGATCACCGGAAGCAGCACGAGCGGTGCGTAACCGGACATGGCGCCCCCCTCGGCCTCGCGCAGAAGCACGACCACAGGCAGGTACGCGATCGGAGGCAGTGCTTGCGCGATTAGCGGCAGCCGAGCCCAAGGCACAACGAAAGCGGCGGCGACGATGGCCGCCATCAGCCCGGCCCCAAGCACGACCAGGAGCGGTTGATCCTCGGCTGGTGGAAGCGGCACGAGGACGAATGCGAGCATCGCGACGCCGGCGAACGGCAGGATCCGCTCGACCAAGCGTTCATGCGCGAACGCGGGAACCGTCGTCGGCCGCAATTGCATCTCTGGTGCTATCGGCACCTGTGGCGCTCACTCGACAGGAACCGGGTCGTGAAGCCTTTTCCTCCCGTAAAGTCCGGCGCGTGCCTGCGCTCTGGACACCCGGGATGGCCGGGCCGCTCGAGGAGCTCGTCGGGCGGATCCACCGCCGGATCGAGTCGTTCGCGGCCGAGCACGGGCTCGAACGGGCGATGGTCGAGGTCGAGCTGTCGGACGGCGCACTGCTGCGGCTCGCGTCGATCAAGGCCGATCCCGGCTACGGCTTCCTCACGCTCGTGCCTCACCCGGTGGACGGCGAGCCGCAAGAGCTGATCGTCCCGATTGGCTCGATCCGTCAGCTTACGCTGAGTCGGGCAGAGCCCGAGAGCCCGATCGGATTCTCGCTCCCAGCCGAATGAGCCGCGGCGCCAGGGCGAGCGCGACGATGTCGAACCAGACGTAGCCGGAGGCGACGCCGCTCGGCGGGTTGCCCTGCGGCACACCGGTTCCCGGGATCGTGACCGCCCACTCCCAGGTGCCGATCGCGGTGCCGTACAGCTCGAGCCAGGCGACGACGAGGAAGACGCCCGCGTAGAGCTCGGGTGCGCGGCCACGAAGTAGGTAGACGGCCAGGACCGTAGCGCCGATCGCGCCGCCGACGTCCGAGCGAGGCAGCACCGTCACGCCGGCGATCACCCAGGCGAGGACGGCGACGAGCGCGACGCGGACGAGCAACTTCTGCCGTGGCGCAGCCCAGACGGCGAGTGACGCCCCCGCGAGGTAGACCAGGCCGTGGCACGGCGGCACGAACGAGGGCAGGTTCTCGAGCCGGTAGGTGTAGGCGCCCCAGAGGATCGAGCCGACGACCTCGGCGCAGGTCGCGACCACGACCACGACGAGCGCCTGGGTACGGAGCAGCGGCGGGACGCCCCGGAGCGCCAGCGCGAGCGCGATCCAGGCGGCGAGCCCAAGCAGCAGCTGCACGCGAGCGCCGACCTGCGTGTCCACCGCGAGCAGGACGCCGATGAACGACAGGATCGCGAGCGCGCGGAGTGCCCCCGCGAGCCGGCCAGGGGCGTGGGGGCTCAACGGCGGAACTGCAGCTCGTGCCAGGACGGCACCGGTGCGAGCTCGAGCAGCGCGCGGCCGCCGCGCGGCTCTGCGTAGCCGAAGTCGCCGCTGTCCTCGTCCCAGGCGACCTCGAGCAGGCCCTCCTTGACGCGGTGGTCGAGCCACGCGCCGCGGAAGACGAGCTTGCGCAGCCAGTAGACGAGCGACTCGCCGTCGTGCAGGCCCACAAGCTCCCAGTGGCGGACGAGGTAGCGGCCGAGCTGACTGCGCGGGTCGGCGATGCGGCCGTCGGCGGCGAGCTCGACGAGATCGGCGGTCTCCTCCTCCTCCAGGTCGTTCGAGCCGATCAGCTCGAGCCGGACGGCGGCGGCGGTGATCCGCTCCTCGAAGTCCTGCGCGTTGAAGCCGAAGCTGTAGCCGAGGAACTCGACGACGTACTCGTCACCGGACGCGTAGTTCGGCTCTCCCATCTCGCCCGAAGGGTACCCTCGTGCCGTGGACAGACGGCTCGTGATCCCGATGATCTTCGTCGTCCTGGCTGTGTGGCTGCTCGGTACCTGGGTGACGAAGTACTCGCTCTCGGAGATGGCCGTCTACACCCCGATCGCCATGCTCGCGCTCGGCGCCTTCGTCGG
>JBDSOJ010000266.1:0-3832 GCA_039914895.1 Gaiellaceae bacterium | reverse complement strand
TATGGCCGGCCGTTCGAGACGCCGCTGCCGGGCGGCGGACGCGGACAGGCCTGGCAGCGACCGGACGGGCACGTCCGTTGCGCCGCGCCCGACGAGGAGCGGCTCGAGCTGCTGCGCTTCGTGCTCGCCCTCGACGCCGACACGACAGAGTTCGGGCGCCGCTTCCGGCACGACCCGCTGCTCGGCCCGTCGCTCCGCCACCTGCACGGCCTGCGGCCGCTGCGGACGCCGACGGTGGCGCGGGCGCTCCTCCACGCGATCTGCGGCCAGCTGATCGAGGCGAGGCGTGCCCGGTCGATCGAGCTCGCGATCGTTCGCGCCTGCGGTGACCCAGCACCGACGCGGGAGTCGATCGGCTCCCTGTCGCCGGCCGAGCTCCGCCGGCTCGGACTGGCGACCCACCGCGCCTCGACGCTCGTCCGCGTCTGCCGCACGATCGATCTCGAGGGCCTGCGCTCGCAGCCGATCGAGGCGGTCGAGGCGAGGCTTCTCCGCGAGCGAGGCCTGGGGCCGTGGTCGCTCGGGGTGGTCGCGCTCGAAGGGCTCGGCAGCTGGCGCCACGGACTGGTCGGCGACCTCGGCCTCGTCAAGCTCTGCTCGGCCCTTCGCGGCCGGTGGGTCGAGCTCCACGAGACCGCGGAGCTGCTGGAGCCGTACGGCGAATTGGCCGGGCTCGCGGGCGCGTATCTGATGGCAGGGTGGAGCCGCGGGCTCGTCCCCGGCGCGAGCGCGGATCGGGCACGTTTCGTCCGCTACCGCGCGGCGTAATAAGATCGTCGTCGTGAAACTCGGCGACAACTCGAAGATCGACCTGATCAAGGGCGTGCCTCTCTTCTCCGGTGCCTCGAAGGCAGAGTTGGCCGCGATCGCGGCGATCGCGGACGAGGTCGACCTGCCGGCGGGAAAGACGCTGATCCAGGAGGGCGACTCGGGCCGCGAGTTCTTCGTCCTGATCGCAGGCGCCGCCGACGTCACGCAGGGTGGCAAGAAGATCGGGAGGATGATGGGACCGGGCGACTTCTTCGGCGAGATCGCGCTGATCTCGAAGGCGCCGCGCACCGCGACGATCACGACCACCTCCCCGGTGCGCGCACTCGTGATCACGGATCGCGCCTTCCGGCAGCTGCTCGAGCACTCGCCGAGCATCCAGATCGCCGTGCTGACCGCGCTGGCCGAGCGCCTCGCGCCGACCTCGTTCTAGCCCGCGCCTACACTTCGCCGGTGGCGGTCGATCCCCGCAAGATCGCGATCCTCGGCGCCGGCCAGATCGGCGAGGCGCTCATCAGCGGGCTGCTCTCGTCCGGCTGGCGGACGACGGCCGAGCTGTCGGCCTCGACCAGGCGGCAGGAGCGCGCGGACGAGCTGCGCGAGCGGCACGGCGTCGACGTCACCCTGTCGAACGCGGAGGCTGCGTCGGGCGCGGCGCTCGTCGTCATCGCCGTCAAGCCTCAGGACATCGAGACGCTGCTCGGCGAGATCGGCCCGCTGATCCAGCCCGAGCAGACGGTGCTCTCGATCGCGGCCGCGATCCCGACAGCGGCGATCGAACGCCACCTCGGCTCGGGCGTGCCGGTCGTCCGGGCGATGCCGAACACACCTGCGATCGTGCACGAGGGGATGGCGGGAGTCTGCGCCGGCGCCCACGCGAGCGAGGAGCACCTGACGCTCGCGGAGGAGGCGCTGCGCCACCTCGGCGCCGTCGTCCGCGTCTCGGAGCCGTACATGGACGCCGTCACCGCCGTCTCCGGCTCCGGCCCCGCCTACTTCGCGCTCCTTGCCGAGGCGATGATCGAGGCGGGCATCCTGCTCGGCCTCGCGCGGGAGGTGTCGACGCAGCTCGTCGTCCAGACAATGCTCGGGACGGCGAAGCAGCTGCGCGACCTCAAGATGCACCCGGTCGAGCTGCGCGAGATGGTCACCTCGCCGGGCGGGACAACGATCGCGGCGATCCGCGAGCTCGAGCAGGCAGGCGTGCGCGCCGCCTTCCTGAACGCGATTCAGGCGGCGATGGACCGCTCGCGCGAGCTTGCCCGTGGCGATTCGTAGCCTCAACGGCGTCGCAGTCCACATCGTCGAGAGTCCGGCCCGGCTGGCCGCCGGCTGGCTGATCCAGATCGCTTTGGATCCCGGCCACATTGCGCTCTCCGGCGGTTCTACGGTGGGCCGCGCCTACGAGCTCGCCGCCGAGTTGCAGCCCGAGTGGCGGCCCGGCGTCCAGGTCTGGTTCGGCGACGAGCGGGCCGTCCCGCCGGACGACGAGCGCTCGAACTACCTGCTCGCGAAGGAGACGCTGCTCGACCGGGTTCACGTCCGCCCGGAGGTGCACCGGATCGAGGGTGAGCTCGGCGCGGTGGAGGCAGCCGCGCTGTACGACCGGGCGCTCGACGGCGTCACGCTCGATCTCGCGCTGAACGGGATCGGCTCCGACGGCCACACCGCGTCGATCTTTCCCTCCTCGCCGGCGCTGGGCGAGCGGAAGCGGCGGGCGGTCGCCGCCGAGCCCGGACTCGAGCCGTTCGTCGAGCGGGTGACGCTGACGCCGCCGATGTTCGCTGCGGCGCGCCTGCTCGTCTACCTCGTCACCGGCGAGTCGAAGGCCGAGGCGGTCCGCCGCACGTTCGCCGGCGAGCCGAGCCCGGAGACCCCTGCGAGCCTGATCCGCGGGGTGGAGACGATCGCGATCCTGGACGCCGCAGCGGCGTCGCTGCTCTGAGTTGTGTTGAGTCACCACAAACTCCTTCCCAACCGCGCTCGTTCGAGGCGAGCTTGTGTTGAATCAACACAAGCTCTCACGGATAGCGGCGTGGCACCGGGCCGTCGGGGACGAACCTCCCGAGGCGGTGGCGGTGGCGAGCGACGAAGCGGTACGGCACGCTCGTCGGGCTCCAGCTCGAGCCGTCGGGCCGGACGACGTGGGCGCTCTCGTACCGCGTCGCCTCGGGGAGCCGGGCGAGGAGCGGCAGCGCCGCCTCGTCGGCGAACGGTAGATAGGCGTACCGGCCGCGGTCGAGACGGGCGGCGACACGCGCCGCGAAACGACAGAAGCGTCACCCCCCGTCGTAAAGGATGACCGACCGCGTCACGGCAGCAGCTCCGACTCGAGCTCGGTGGCCATGTGCCGCCGGCCGGCGAGCGCTTGCAGCACGAGCACCGTGTCCGCGACGGGCATGTCCTCCAGGTAGTCGTCGCGCGTCTCGAACGACTCGAGCACCGCTTCGACGGCCTCGACGTAACCGACGACGTCCTCGGCGGCGATGAAGGCGAGCGCGTCGGCGACCTCGTTCGGAAAGGCCTCGTGCGTGCGCGCGAAGTCCGCGTGGACGCGCATGTCGTTCCATTGACCGAGCACGCCGTGCGCGAGCGCGGCCGCATAACGCCCGATCGGCGACTCGGACTGGCCCGCGCCCGCGTCGATCGCCCAGCGCGCGTCGTCAGCGGCACCGTCCCAGTCGCCGGCGAGAATCCGCGCCTTGATCGCCCCGATCGGCCGACCCCAGCTTCCCGGCGGCGCGTGCTCCCAGCTCTCGCGGTAGTGCTCGGCGCAACGGGCGAACCAGGCGCGGCCGTCCCCGCCGCTCATCAACTCGGCGAGCCCGGCGGCTCCGGCGGCGTTCCCCATCCGCGTCAGCTGCTTCTGCTGCGCATCGGGATCGTCAGGGAGGCGCAACTCGCCGTCCTCGAAGCGCTCCACAGCACGCTTGCCAAGCTCCTCCCAGTCGGCCACGGCTGCCAGGACCGCGTCAGCTCACGCCGACGTCGGCGAGTAGGGCGGGAGGCGCAGGCGCACCAGCCGATCATAGACCTGCAGGAAGCGCTGCCCGACCGGCGCGGG
>JBDSOJ010000256.1:0-4938 GCA_039914895.1 Gaiellaceae bacterium | reverse complement strand
ACCGCCCGCATCACGCTGCGTCTCTCGGAGGGTCTGAAGGCCCAGGTCGAGGTCGCCGCGACGCACGAAAGTCTCTCCGTCAACTCGTGGATCGTGCGCGCCCTTGCGCGCGGCCTCGAGACCCGTTCCGTTCGCGTCGGCCGGCGCCTGACCGGCTACGCAGAGAGCTGAAAGGAGCTCACATGTCCCGTCTCTATCCGATCCCCTACGGCGCAGGCGTTCTGCTCGTGCCCGACTACTGCGCTCCGCAGGTTCCCGTCCACGACGACCGCATCGTGAGGCCGACCCGACGGCGCCGGGGGAAGCGCGATGCATAGGTTCCCGACCGAGCGCGCCCGCCTGAAGGTGCGCAACCCCTCCGGCGACGTCCAGGTCGAGACCGCGGACGTCGCCGAGACCACCGTCGAGCTCGTGCCATTGAACGACTCCGAGGCGACGCGCCAGGCGATCGAGAAGGCGAGCGTGACCGCCCGCGGGGACGACGTCACCGTTGAGCTCGAGGGCGGTCGCGGCTGGTCGATCTCGATCGGGAACTGGGGCGTCGGCTCTGCGAAGGTCAGCATCCGGATCAGCTGCCCCACGGGCTCGGACCTCGAGTGCGATACGGCCTCGGCCGACGTCCGGGCTACCGGCACGCTCGGCGACGCGCGGATCCGGACGGCGTCCGGCGACCTCCGGCTCGATCGCTTCCAGGGCTCGCTCGAAGCGAAGAGCGCGAGCGGCGACATCCGCGCCGAGCAGGTCGAGGGCCGGGCGTCGCTGAACACCGTCTCCGGCGACGTCGAGCTCCGCACGGCGATGAGTGGGCTCGGGGTCAACTCCGTCTCGGGCGACGTCGTGGTCGGCGAGGTCTACGGCGACGTCAGCGTCGGCACCGTCTCCGGTGACCTGCTCGTGCGTGCCGCCGGCCCCGGCGACGTCGGCCTGAAAGCCGTCTCCGGCGACGTCGTCGTCGCGATCCGCCGCGGGCTCCGCGTCCGCCTCGATGTCAACTCGGTCAGTGGCTCGGTCGGCTCCGAGCTCGACGTCAGCGACGCGCCCTCACGCTCCGACGGGCCGGAGGCGAACCTTCGCGTCCGCACCGTCAGCGGCGACGTCCGGATCATGCGTGCAGCCGAGGCGGTTGCATAGCCGTGCGACGGCCGGGCGGCCTGTGGCGCCACCGCGACTTCCGCTCCTTCTGGGCTGCGGAGACGATCAGCCAGTTCGGTTCGCAGGTCACCTTCCTGGCTCTGCCGCTCGTGGCGATCCTCGCACTCCAGGAGAGCACGTTCCGTGTTGCGTTGCTGACCAGCGTTGAGTTCTTGCCGTTCCTCCTCTTCACGCTACCCGCCGGCGTCTGGGTTGACCGGCTGCGTCGACGGCCGATCCTGATTCTCGGCAATGTCGGCCGCACGGTCGCCCTCGGCACAGTGCCGCTCGCGCACTGGCTCGGCGTCCTGACGATCTGGGCAGCTGTACGCCGTCGGATTCGTGGCTGGCGTCTGCACGGTGTTCTTCGACGTCGCGTACCAGTCGTACCTGCCGTCGCTGGTCGGGCGCGAGCAGATCGTCGAGGGGAACGCGAAGCTCGAGACGAGTCGTTCGGCCGCAAGCGTTGCCGGACCGGGGTTCGCTGGACTGCTCGTCTCCCTGCTGACGGCACCGGTGGCGATCCTCGTCGACGCCATCAGCTTTCTCGTCTCGGCGTGCCTGCTCGTCGGGATCCGAACCGAGGAGGCGTTGCCGCCTCGTGACGAGCGGAAACCGCTGCGCGCCGAGCTGCTCGAGGGGCTGCGCTACGTGCTCGGCCACCCGTTCCAGCGCGGGATGGTGGTCGCGGTGGCGCTTTCGAACTTCTTCGGTCAGCTCGTGTTCTCGATCTTGCTCGTCTACGCGGTGCGCGAGCTGGGGCTGACGGCCGCGACGATCGGGGTCGTGTTCTCGCTCGGCAGCGTCGGAACGCTGGTTGCTGCAGTGAGCGCCCGACGGATTGGGGAGAGGCTTGGCGTCGGCAAGACGATCGTGCTCGCGGCGCTCCTCTTCGGCCCGGGGACGATGCTGATCGCCGTCGCGCCGAGGGACCTCGCGATTCCCTTCATCGTGGCGAGCATGTTCGTGCTCGGCTTCGGCGGCATCCTCTTCAACGTCACTGGGATCAGCCTGATCCAGGCGATCACCCCCGACCGGATGCTCGGTCGCGCGAACGCGTCGCGGCGGTTCGTAGTCTGGGGCGTGATCCCGTTCGGCGGCTTGGTCGGAGGTGCGCTCGGCTCGACGATCGGGCTCCGTGAGACGATCTTCGTCGGCGCGATCGGCGGTGTGCTCGCGGTGATCCCGATTCTGCTTTCGCCGATCCGCTCCGTCGGACGAATGTCGGAGCTCGAGCCGCTCGACCCTCAATCTTCTCCGATCGCCTCCGCGAGCAGCGCACCCGCGTAGCTCTGCCAGGCGAGGTTCGGCTGCGCTCGCAGCCGCGCCAGCCCGTCGCTCACCGCCGCCAACCCCTCCGAGTCGGCGGTGAGCCGGGCCAGCGCGTCCTCGAGCCGGTCACGCGCCGCGGGGTTGTCGAGATCCTCCGCCATCGCCGCGACGGCGCGCCCGTCGAGCTCGAGCTCTCGCCGGGGGTCGCCGCCGGCGGCGAGCAGCAGTTGCGCGCGGCGCACCGACGCCTTCAGCTCGTCCTCGTCGTGCTCGAGCTCCCGCCCGGCCAGCCACGCGAGGCTGACCAGCAGGCCGTCGCTCGGCCCGGCCTCGAGCAGTTCCAGCAGCTCACGCATGCGCGGTCGCGCCTGAGCGCTCGTACCAGTCCGACCAGCTCCCTTCGAAGGAGCGCGCCTCCCCGTCGCCGACCTCGACGATCCGGTCGACGATGCGGTCGAGGAAGTAGCGGTCGTGCGAGATCACGCAGACGGTGCCGTCGAACTCCTCGAGCGCCGCCTCGAGCGCCTCGACCGAGTCGATGTCGAGGTGGTTCGTCGGCTCGTCGAGCACGAGCAGGTTCGGCCGTTGCAGCATCAGCAGCAGCAGCTGCAGCCGCGTCCGCTCGCCGCCGGAAAGCAGCTTGTTCGCGCGGCGCACCTGCTCGTAGGGAAAGAGGAACTTCATCAGCAGCGAGACGGCCTCGCCCTCGGCGCAGCGGTGCGCGAGCCGGACCGTCTCGAGTGGGCTCGACTCGGGATCGAGCGTCTCCTGGTCCTGGGCGAGGTAGCCGATCCGAATCGACGGGCCCACCCAGACCTCGCCCTCCGTCGGCTCGAGCTCGCCGACGACCGTCTTCAGGAGGACGCTCTTGCCGGCGCCGTTCGCGCCGACGAAGCCGACCCGCTCGCCGTGCACCACGGTCAGCTCGACGTCGGCGAGCACGACGTCGTCGCCGAACTGCATCCCGACGTGCCGGAGCTCGAAGACGCGCTGGCCGCCGCGCTCGTGCGGGTGCAGGCGCAGCGCGATCTTGCGGCGCTCGAGCACGGGTCGCTCGACCTTCTCCATCCGGTCGATCTGGCGCTGCTTGTTGCGCGCCTGCTTGATGTGACGCTCGTCGACGACGCGGTGCGCCCAGTCCTTGAAGCGCCTGATCGCAGCCTCGAGTCGCTCGATCTCCTTCTGCTGCGTGACGAACTGCTGCTGCTGGCGCTGCAGCTCGAGCTCGCGGGCGAGCGTGTAGGCCGAATAGTTGCCCGGCCACATCCGGATCCGGCCGCGGTGGAGCTCGGCGATCTGGCTGACGGTCTCGTCGAGCAGGTAGCGGTCGTGTGAGACCGCGACGGCGGCACCGTCGAAGCTCGCGAGCAGGCGCTCGAGCAGCGAGCGTCCGACCGCATCGAGGTGCGCCTCGGGTTCGTCGAGCAGGAGCACGTCCGGATCCCTGGCAAGGCAGGCCGCGAGCGCGATCAGCTTCCGTTGGCCGCCCGAAAGCGCGCTCGAAGGCAGCGTCAGGTCAGCTTCCTCGATCCCGAGGTCGAGCAGCATCGCCCGGGCGCGGCCGTCGATGCTCGGCCCGCCCGCCGCCTCCCAACGTTCGACGAGCTCCTCCTGGCGGCGGAGCACGCGCGACATCTTGTCGAGGTCGGCCGCGAGCTCGGGCGAGGCGAGCTGCTCGGCGATGCGGTGCAGGTCGCCGTCGAGCTCGTCGAGATCGGGCCGCGCCGCGCGCACGGTCTCGAGCGCGTTCCGCTCCTCGCCGAGCGGGTGCTGCGGCAGGAACGAGACGACCAGGCCGCGCCGGCGCACCGACGTGCCGGCGTCGGGATCCTCGAGGCCCGCGATCAGCCTCAGCATCGTCGACTTGCCGGAGCCGTTTGCACCGATTACGCCGACGCGGGCGCGAGGCTCGATCGCGAAGTCGAGGTCGTCGAGCACGGTTCGGCTGCCGAACGACTTGCGGACGCCGTTCAGGCTGACGAGGGCCATCGCCCTAGCTCGAGGAGCGAACGACCGAGAGCACGTAGTCGTCCCGTCCCTCGCGCAGCGCGTCGGCGAGCCGCGCGTCTCCCGAGATCCCGGTGCGCGCGGCGAGCACCTCGTACAGCCGCTCGTCGGTCATCCCGGCTCCACGAGCGGTCTGCACGAGCTGCCGGATCACCGGGCGCGGCTTCCCGTCCGGCGCGAACTGCCAGCCCGGATAGAGGAAGTCGTGCCCGCCGGGGCGGCGGACGCCGAGCAGCTCGCCCGAACGGCGCATCGCGTCGAGCCGGTGTGTGCCGACCCCGAGCCGGGTCGACAGCCACGAGCCCGACAGCGACTCGTCGGCGAGCTTCACGTCCATGATCCGCATCATGCCGTGGCGATGCGGACACGTCGACCCGTAAGCGCCCAGCGGGCGCCCTCGACGGCCCAGCCCCCGATCGCGAGCACGAGCAGCAGCAGCGCCAGCAGGAGGAAGCTCAAGCGTCTCCGTCTCATGCAGCGAGACTACGGCGCGCTCGGGCCGGGGGCATCGGCCGCGACGACGATTCG
>JBDSOJ010000230.1:0-15264 GCA_039914895.1 Gaiellaceae bacterium | reverse complement strand
GGCCGGATCGGCCGTCAGGTCGCGCGGCGCGCGCTCGGCCTCGGGATGCGCGTCGTCGCCTACGACCCGTTCGTCGTTCCCGATCGCTTCCGCGAGCTCGGCGCCGACCGGTTCGAGACCCCGGAGGAGGTGCTCGCCGCCGCCGACTTCCTCACCCTGCACCTGCCGCTCACGGACGAGACGCGGGGCTTCCTGGGCACCGAGACGCTCGCGCTCGTTCGCCCGGGGGTCAGGATCGTCAATGCCGCGCGCGGCGAGCTCGTGGACGAGGCCGCGCTCGCCGCAGCGATCCGCGACGGCCGGGTCGCCGGCGCCGCCCTCGACGTCTTCTCGGCCGAGCCGTACACCGGCGAGCTGCTCGAGCTCGACCAGATCGTGGTCACTCCTCACCTCGCCGCGTCGACCGACGAGGCGCAGGACCGCGCCGGGATGATCGTGGCCGAGCAGGTCGTCGCCGCGCTCGAGGGTGGGCTCGTCACGAACGCGGTCAACATCCCCATCGTCGGCGCCGAGGACCTCGAGGTGCTGGGACCGTTCATCCCGCTCGCGGCGCGCCTCGGACGGCTCGCGGTCGAGCTCGCGGGCGGGGCGCCTCGCAAGATCGTCCTCCGCTACAACGGCGCGCTCGCCGAGCACGACACCCGCCTGCTCACGGTCGCGGCGCTGAACGGCGCCTTCCAGGGTCGGGTCGAGCAGGCGGTCAACTACGTCAACGCGCCCGTGATCGCGGCCGAGCGCGGGATCGAGGTGAGCGAGGAGCGTTCTGCAAGCGCGCGCGACTACACGAGCCTCGTCACCGTGGCGGTCGACGACGTGCAGGTGTCCGGGACGATCATCGGCCCCGAGCACCGGCACTTCCTCGCCGGCGCGCTCGGCTTCGCGATCGACCTGCAGCTCTCGCCGCGGATGGTCTTCTTCCGCTACGACGACATCCCGGGCGTGATCGGCCGGGTGGGAACGATGTTCGGCGAGGCAGGGGTCAACATCGCGAACATGGCGGTCTCGCGGACGAAGGAGGGCGGCAAGGCGTTGATGGCGCTGGCGATCGACACCGACCCGCCGCCGGAGCTCGTGCAGCGGATCCGGGGGGAGGGGTTTGACGATTTCCGGTTCATCAGCCTCTGACCGCGGCGGCGGCTGGGTCGCCGCGCAGACGGTCCTGATGGTGTTGTTCGTCGTGCTCGTCTTCGTGCCGCCGTTCTGGCCGCGCCAGCTCAGCTTCGTCGGGATCCCGCTTGCGGTCGTCGGCGCGGCCGGGTTCGTCTGGTCGGCCCGCTCGCTCGGGAAGTCGCTGACGCCGTATCCGCGTCCGCGCAGTGAGGGTGTGCTCGTCGAGACGGGCCCGTACCGGTTCGTGCGCCATCCGATCTACGTCGCGGGGCTGCTCTTCTTCGGCGGCGTCGGGCTGTCGTCGAGCCTCCCCGCGACGCTCGGTGCGCTCGCGCTCGGCGCGCTCTGGTGGCGGAAGGCGACCATCGAGGAAGCGCACCTGGTGGCGCGATTTCCCGAGTACGAGGACTACCGCCGCCGCGTACGCCGCAGGATCTAGCGCGGGTCGAGCTCGAGCACGAGCCGGCGCACCTGTGGTTGCTGCTTCTCGACGACGGCGTGCGCATTCGAGCTCTTGACGACCGCCTCGACCCGCTCGTCCTCGTGGCCGGGCACGAGCAGGAACGTGTCGCCGTCCTCGCGGACGCGCTCGTACTCCTCGAGGGTGGCCTCGATCCGATGCGTGCACCTCGGGTCGTCGCACTCGCAGATGAAGTTCGTCTCGGTCGCGTCGAAGCGCTCCGCCGACTCCGCGATCCGCTCGTTGACCTCGCGGAAGAGCGCCTCGGTCCTCGCAATCTTCTCGATCTCGCTGCTCTCCACGGTGGCCTCCTCGTCTCCCCTCACGTGTGTACCGAAGTGACAACGCGGGAGGCGCGCGTTGGGTTGCGCCACGGTGGGTACCCTTGTGTCGTGCGCGCGACCTGGCCTGAGCCCGTCGAACGGGTCGCCGCCTATCTTCGGGAGGCAGGCGCCGAAGCACGGATCGAGGAGCTCGAGTCCGGTACGGCGACGGCCGAGGACGCCGCCAAGGCGGCCGGCTGTACGCTCGAGCAGATTGTCAAGTCGATCGTCCTCGTCTGCGACGGCAGGCCCGTGCTGGCGCTCGTTCCGGGCGACCGCCGTGCCGACCTCGGCAAGATCGGACGCGTCGCCGAGGCGGTCGAAGCTCGACTCGCACGCCCCGACGAGGTGCAGGAGTCGACCGGCTTCGCCCCGGGCGCCGTGGCGCCGTTCCCGCTGCCGGACGCTGTGCGCATTCTCATCGACCAGTCCCTGTTGAGCCACGACGTCGTCTGGGTCGGTGCCGGCTCGACGACCCACCTGGCCGCGCTGAACCCCGGCGTCCTCGTGCGGCTCGCCCGCGCACAGCCGATCGACGCCGTCCAGGATTCCACTTACCATTCCGCCCGAGAGGAGACGAACTGACCATGCGCGAGACCGAGACGATCTGGATGAACGGCGAGTTCATCGACTGGCACGACGCCAAGGTGCACGTCGGCGTCCACGGCCTCCACTACGGCACGGGTGTCTTCGAGGGCATCCGTTGCTACGAGACGCCCGACGGCCCGGCCGTCTTTCGCCTGCGCGAGCACCTGGAGCGGCTCGACAACTCGGCGAAGCTGCTCTACATGGAGCTGCCCTACTCGGTCGACGAGATCCGGACGGCGATGCACGAGCTGATCGGCCGCAACGGCCTCGCCGAGTGCTACGTCCGGCCGTTCGCGTTCTACGGTTACGGCGAGCTCGGCGTCCACACGAAGGGCAACCCGGTCGAGGTCGTGATCATGAGCTGGCCGTGGGCGAACTACCTCGGCGACGAGAATGCGTCCACCGGGATCCGCGCCAAGATCTCCTCCTGGAACCGGATCGGCGCGAACACGATCCCGCACGTCGCGAAGGCCACCGGGATCTACCTCAACTCGATGCTGGCGGTACACGAGGCGCAGCGAGCCGGCTACGACGAGGCGATCCTCCTCACCGCCGAGGGCTTCGTCGCCGACGGCTCGGGCGAGAACGTGTTCGTCGTCAAGGACGGCAAGATCTGGACGCCGCCGCTTTCCACTTCGATCCTGCCCGGGATCACGCGAGACAGCGTGATCCAGATCGCGCAGGATCTCGGCTACGTGGTCGAGGAGGGCAACGTGATCCGCTCCGACCTCTACCTCGCCGACGAGATCTTCATGACCGGCACGGCCGCCGAGGTCACCCCCGTACGCTCGGTCGACGACCACGAGGTCGGTGTCGGCCCGGTCACGCTCGAGCTGCAGCGGGCCTACCTCGACACCGTGCGCGGCAAGAGCGAGCGCTGGGGCCACTGGCTCGACCGCGTCGCCGTCGGGAACACGGCGCCCGCCGAGGCGTGAGGGTCGACACCAAGACGATTCCGCTCTCGTCGCCGTACCTCGACGAGCGGGACGAGGAGCTCGTGCTCGAGGTGCTGCGCTCGGGCCGGCTCTCGCTCGGGCCGGCGATCGAGCGGTTCGAGCGCCTCTTCGCCGAGAAGGTCGGAGCGCCGTACGCTGCTGCGGTCTCCTCGGGCACGAGCGGGCTGCACCTGCTCGCCGTGATCGGCGGCCTGGGGGAGGGCGACGAGGTGATCACGTCCCCGTACTCGTTCGTCGCATCGGTGAACTGCTTCATCTACGAGGGCGCGACGCCCGTCTTCGCCGACGTCGACGAGCGGACGATGAACCTCGATCCGGCCGCGGTCGAGGCCGCGATCACGCCGCGGACAAAGGGGATCGTCGCCGTCGACATCTTCGGCTACCCCTGCGAGCTCGACCCGCTCCGCGAGCTCGCAAAGAAGCACGGCCTCGTCCTGATCCAGGACGCGTGCGAGGCGCTCGGCGCCGAGTACAAGGGCGCGACGGTCGGCTCCCAAGGCGTCGACGCGGTCTTCGCGTTCTACCCGAACAAGCAGATCACGACGGGCGAGGGCGGGATCGTGGCCACGCACGACGAGGAGACCCACCGTGCGCTCGTCAGCCTCCGCAATCAGGGTCGTGCTGACGGCGGCGGCTGGCTCGACCACGCCCGCCTCGGCTTCAACTACCGCATCGACGACATACGCGCCGCGCTCGGGATCGGGCAGCTCGAGAAGCTCGACACGATCCTGGCGCTTCGCGGCTCCGCCGCGAAGCGCTATGCCGAGCTGTTGGGCGGCGTGGAGGGACTGGAGTCGCCCCTGGCCGATGACGCCGACCACGTCCGCTCCTGGTTCGTCTACGTCGTCACGCTCGCGCGCGGCACCGACCGCGAGCGCGTGATCGCAGAGCTCGAGCGGCAGGGAATCGCGACCTCGCGCTACCTCCCGTCGATCCACCTCCAGGCCTACATGCGCGAGCGCTACGGCTTCGGCGAGGGGCTCTGCCCCGTTTCCGAGGATCTCTCCCAGCGCACGCTCGCGCTGCCGTTCTTCACCGCGATCGAAGCGGAGGACCAGGAACGCGTCGCTCAGGCGCTCGCGACCGCAGTGGCGTAGGCGGGCTCGGCGAGGCGCTCGCCGTCTGGGGCCTTTTCGGCCTCGAGGCGCTGGCCGTGCTCGTCACGTATTCGCGGCTGCCGCCGGACGCGCTCTACAACGTCGACTCGGCCGGCGACCTGGCGGGCGGCCTCTCACGGGCGCTGACGGTCGTCAACTACCCGCTCGCGCTCGGTGCGATAGCGCTCGCTGTGGTCGCCGGTCGCCCGCGACTGCTCGTCTGGGCGGCGATCGTCCTCTGCGCCGTCACCGCGCTACCGGGTGTCGTCGACCAGGGCGACCTCGACGCGCGGTGGCTCAACGTCGTGCCCGCGCTCGGCGTCCTGCTTGCGCTCGGCCTGACGTTCGCAGCTGCCCTTCGAGCCGGCGTCGCCTTCGTCCGGCGCGCGCGCGGCGATCGGCTCCGCCTGGGGCTCGGGGTCGCGCTCCTCCTCGTTGCGCTGCCCTGGCTTGCGGCCGAAGCCGGCTTCTACTTCCCGGGCGATGTCTTCCTGGGCGAGGAGATGCCGGCAGTCCGCGACGAGGGGATCGCGGCCGTGCACCTCGGCTTCCACCACGGCAGCGGTGGCGTCCTCCTGGCGTTGACCGCGCTGCTGCTCTCGCGCGTTCCCGCGGGCCGGGCGCTCCGGGCCTACCTCTCTGTCATGCTCGTCTACGGGCTCGCGAACGCGTTCCAGGACGCCTGGAATGAGCAGCTTTGGAAGCGCGACTGGGTCGACTGGCACGCCCCGAGCGTGATCCGTCCCGACCTCAGCTGGGGCTGGCTTGCGATCGCGCTTGCCGCGGTCGCCACCTACGCGCTCTGGTTCCGCCCGGCGCCGGCTCAGACGCGGATGTCGGCGGTGACCCAGCCGCCGTAGTACGGGTTCGACTCCGGCTCGGCGCGCTCGCCGTCGACGAGGCACTCGTCCATCGGCCCGCAGTAGAAGGCGATCGCGTCGCGAATCGGCTCGAAGCCCGCGGTCGGCCGAGGATACGTCCAGGCGGACCGTTCGGCGCGGACGTGGCCGGCCACGACATCGAAGTAGGTGGCGGTGCCCTTCCACTCGCAGAACGTGGTCCGTCCGCGCGAGGGCGCGAGCGCGTCGTCGAGCACGTCCGTGCGCGGGACGTAGTAGGTCGGCGGGTGGGTGGTCTCGAGCACCCGCTGGGCGTGGATCGTGTCCGCGACGGTGATCCCGCCGAGCACGACCTGGATCCGCTTCGAGACCGGCTCGAGCCGCGGCGGGCGAGGGTAGTCGGCGACCGATTCCATGTGGATACTGTGCCTCACGATGGACGCACGGCGCATGGTCTTCCTCGGCTTCGGCAAGTACGCCCGCGCCGATCGCATCTACGCGCTGCAGCCGATCACGGGCGACAGCCGCGGCGGCGGGCAGCGGACGCTCGTCTGGGTCGAGGGCGTGACCGACCCGGTCGTCGCCTCGCGCACCGAGCGGACGATCCTGCACGACATGGGTCAGGAGGCGGCGGCCGGCTCGCCGCTCCTCGACGAGGCGCTCTCGCTCGCCGAGCGGCTGGCCGAGGACGCCGCCAGCGGCCGGGTCGACCTCGCCGACCTCGGCCGGCGCGCTCGCAAGCTGCTCGAGTCGTCCGCCGGCTCCAGCGAGACCTCGCAGCTGTTCTGAACCTGCCGCGCGACTTCTTTGCCCGCAGCGTCCACGAGGTCGCCCCCGAGCTAATCGGCATCACGCTCTTCGTCGGCGGCGTCGGCGGCCGCATCGTCGAGGTCGAGGCCTACGACGCCGAGGATCCGGCTGCTCACGGGTTCCGAGGCCGAACCCCGCGCAACGCGTCCATGTTCGGCCCGCCCGGACATGCCTACGTCTACCGCTCGTACGGGATCCACTGGTGCCTGAACCTCGTCTGCGAGCGGGAGGCAAGCGCGGCCGCGGTGCTGATCCGGGCGCTCGAGCCGACACACGGGCTCGAGCTGATGCAGCAGCGCCGCGGGCTCGACGAGCCGGGCCTGCTCGCGGCCGGGCCGGGCCGGCTCTGCCAGGCGCTCGGCGTCACGCGCGAGCACGACGGCCTTCCGCTCGACTCGCCTCCGTTCGAGCTGATCGCGGCGCCCGCTCGGCCGGACGTCGTCGCGGGCACGAGGATCGGGATCAGCGTCGCCACCGAGCTGCCGTGGCGCTACGCGGAGGCGGGATCGCGCTGGCTCAGCCGGCCGTTGCGGTCGCCCGCAGCCGTGCGACGACGAGCTCGACCCTGACGCCCGGCGCCGCAGCGAGGCCGGCGCGCGTCTTCTGCTCCAACACCTTGCCCGGCTCCCCGGCCGCCCAGGTGATCCGCGGCTGGAGCTTCAGCCGCTTCAGCCGCAGCCGCGCGTCGTCGATGTCGCGGCCGACGAGGTTCGGGACCACGCCCTGCGTCGCTTTCGAGACGATCAGGATGATCCGGTCGTACGACGACCGATACCCACGCCTCGGATCCTGGTCGACGACGATGCCGGGCCGCTGAAGCGGCTCGGCGGGCTTGTAAACAACATCGGCCGTCAGCGGCTGCGCGTCGACCCGAGCCTGCGCCTCGGCCAGTGTCAGCTTCCGGACGTCCGGCACCTCGACCTCGTTCTCGAGGCAGTTCGCGGTCTTGCTCGGGCCGGTACCGGCGAAGTAGACGACCTCTTGCCGCTCGCGGCAGAGCCCGTTGTCGAGCAGGAGCCGGTCGCCGCGGCGAACCACGAGCTTCGGCGCGACGTAGGGCTCGTTCGGGTAAGGGAAGTTCTCCGTTGCTTCGCCCTGCAAGGCCTTCTCCATGAACGACTTCCAGATCAGCGCCGGAAAGCTGCCGCCCGTGACCGGCTCGCCGTGGAACTCGGTCAGCATCGGCTTCAGCGTGGTCGGGTAGCCGACCCAGACCGCGACCGCGAGCTGCGGCGTGTAGCCGACGAACCAGGCGTCGCCGTAGTTCTCGGTCGTGCCGGTCTTGCCGGCCGCCGGTCGTTCGGGCAGGTAGGCACGCTTGCCGGTGCCGTAGCGGACGGCCTTCTGGAGGATCTGGTTGACGACTCCTGCCTGAGTGGCGGTGATGGCGTTGAACGCTCTCGGCGTGTTGTGGCGCTTGCGCCCGCCTCGCGTTACCTCCTCGATCACGCGCGGCCGGTTGCCGAAGATCTCCCCGTCGGCGCGCCGGCCGCCATGGGCGAGCGTCGCGTACGCGCGGGCGAGCTCGAGCGGCGTCACCGCCTCGGCACCAAGGCCGATCGCGTAGTAGCCGTCGAGCTTGCTCCGGATCCCGAGGCGCTTCGCGGTCTCGGCCACCTGCTTCGAGCCGACGAGCTGCGTCAGCTGCGCGTAGACGGAGTTGTCCGACTCGACGGTCGCCGTCTCGAGGTCGACGTTTCCGAAGTAGACGTCGTCGTAGTTGCCGACGACCCAGTCCCGGTCGCCGAGGTTGATCGACTGCGGCGCCGACTGGAAGCGCGTCGCCGGTGAGATCCCCTGGCGAAGCGCGGTCGCAAGCACGAACGGCTTGAAGGACGAGCCTGGCTGGCGCACGCCCTGGACGGCGAGGTTGAACTGGCTCTTGCGGTAGTTGTTGCCGCCGATCATCGCGCGGACCGCTCCGTTCTTCGGGTCGATGGCGACGAGGGCGGCGGAGGGGCCTTCGGGGTCGGTGAGCCACTTCGAGATCGCATCGCGCGCGGTCTGCTGTAGCTCGAGGTCGATCGTCGAGCGGACCTTGATGCCGCCGCCGAAGACCTGGGTCTGACCGTACCGGTCGATCAGCTGCTGCTTGACGTAGTTGACGAAGTGCTGCGCCGGGCCCTCGGTGCCGGGCAGGCGCACGTCGTCGGGATCGGGCAGGTCGGTCGCATCCGCCTCCTCGTACTGGGCCTGCGTGATCTTCGACTCCTCGAGCATCGCGTCGAGGACGACGCGACGGCGATCCCGAGCCACGTCCGGATTCGTGACCGGGTCGTAGCGGGTCGGGTCGGCCGGGATCCCTGCGAGCAGTGCCGATTCGGCGAGCGTCAGCCCCTTCGCGCCGTGTTGAAAATAGACAAGCGAGGCCTGCTGGACGCCGTAGGCGCCGTTGCCGAAGTAGATCGTGTTCAGGTACTCCTGCAGGATCTTCTGCTTCGACCAGCCGCCGGGGTCGCGCTCGAGCTGCCAGGCGAACGCAGCCTCGCGCACTTTGCGCGCGATCGTCTTCTGGTCGCGGTCGAGCGCGTTCTTGACGAACTGTTGCGTGATCGTGGAGCCGCCCTCGACGACGCCCTTGTTGCGGATGTCCGCGACGAGGGCGCGGCCGATGCCGCGCAGGTCGATCCCATCGTGCTCCCAGAAGCGGCGGTCCTCGATAGCCACGATCGCATGCCGCATCGAGTCCGCGATCTGGTCGTAGCGGATCAGCGTCCGCGCCTCGGAGCCCCGGAGGACGGCGAGGACGCGCTTGCCATCCTTGTCGTAGATGTAGCCGTTGGCCTGGCTCTCGAGCTGGCGCTGCGGGTCGAGCTTGCCGGTGTCGATCTCGGAGGCGATTGCGCGGATCAGACCGAAGCTGAACGACACCGACCCGACGATCCCGAGGACGGTGAGGAGCGCGAGGAGGCGAAGCTTGCGAATCCGACGCCGACGAGCCGGTTTCTTCTTGCTGAACGGCCGCAAGAGATTTAGTGTAGCCCCGTCTCGGGGTTACGCGGCTGCGATCACGGCGAGGACGTCGTCGCCGTAGCGCTCGAGCTTCGTCGGCCCGAAGCCCTTCACGGCCGCGAGGTCGCGCTCGTTCTCCGGCTTCGCCGTCGCCAGCTCTCGCAGCGTCGCGTCGTGGAGGACGACGTACGCGGGCACCTCGTCCTCGCGCGCCCGCTTGAGCCGCCAGGCGCGCAGCCGCTCGAACAGGCCCTCGTCGGCAGGACCCGCGCTCGCGGCGACTCCGATTCGTGGCAGCTCGGCGCCTGCGACGCCGCGTAGGAGCCTGAAGCCGTCGTCGCTCTCGAACGACTCGAGTGCTCCGGCCACCTCGAGCAGTTGGATCCAGCGCTTGACCTCGGCCTGAGTGGCGGCGGCGAGCAGGCCGAAGTGGGGCGAGCGCTGCGCCGAGCGCGGAGCGCTGATCGCGCCGTGCAGCATCGCTGCGAGCCCGGTGCGTCCGAGCGGCCAGCGCAAACCGAGAACAGCGTCGTGGATCGCGGCTGCAATGTCCTCGGGCAGCAGCGCCTGCGCGCGGGGTGCCTCGACCGGAACCATGAGCGGGGAGCAGACGTCGCACATGCCGCAGTCCTCGGCCAGGGTCTCGCCGAAGTGCTCTGCCACCTGCCGGTGCCGGCAGGAACGGGACTCGGCGAAGTGGACGAGCCGATCGGCACGCGTCAGCGCCTCCCGTTCGTACCGGGCGAGCAGCGTGTCGATGCGCTCTGCCGCATCGGCCGGCGGCTCGGGCACCTCGATCTGCATCGCGCGGCCTGCGTCGAAGCCGCGCTGAACGAGCCCGACCTGCTCCAGCATCCCGACGAGCACGCGCGGGTCGGGATCGCTGCCGAGCTCCTCGGGCGAGATCTCGCGCCGCCCGCGCAGCCGGCCGTAGACCGCCCGCAGGTCGGTCACCGTCGGAATGTCCGAACGGGCGAATCGCCGTAGCTGGCCGGCGTCGGTCGGGCTTGCGAGCAGGAGCGTGTCCGAGGCGCGTCCGTCGCGGCCGGCGCGTCCGACCATTTGCACGTAGCTCTCGAGCGATTCGGGGTAGTTGTAGAGCGCCACCAGTCGGATGTCCGGCTTGTCGATCCCCATCCCGAACGCGGTCGTGGCGACGACGGTCTGGACGCGGCCTTCGATGAAGGCCTCCTGGGCCGCCGACCGCTCCTCCGACTCCAGCCCGGCGTGGTAATGGATCGCCGCCAGGTCGTGCACCCGGAGCGTGCGCGCGACCTCCTCACAGGTGCGGCGCGAGCGCGCATAGACGATTGCCGACGCGCCGCGGAGCTCGCGCAACCGTCGGACGAGCGTGCGCAACCGGTCCTGCTGGCCGTCGACGAGCTCGACGTCGTAGCGCAGGTTCGGCCGGACGACGCTCGTGCGCACGATCTCCGGCTCCCGGCCGAGTGCGGCCGCGATCTCCCGCTCGGTTGTGGGCGTCGCCGTCGCCGTCATGCCCAGTATCGCCGGCTTGCCGAGCGTGTCGAGTGCGCGCCGGATGAAGAGGTAGTCGGGCCGGAAGTCGTGGCCCCACATGCTGACGCAGTGCACCTCGTCGATCACGACGAGGCCGATGTCGATTCCGGCGATTGCGTCCAGGAAGTGCCGCTGCCGCAGCCGCTCCGGCGCGACGTAGAGAAGCCGGTAGCGGCCCTCGGCCGCACCGCGCAGGCGAGCCTCGGCCTCGTCGGGGTCGAGCGAGGAGTTGATCAGCGTTGCCTCGGCCGCGATCTCCGGCGGCAACTTGTCGATCTGATCCTTCATCAGGGCGATCAGCGGCGAGAGGACGAGCGTCGGTGTCGGACGCAGCATCGCCGCGAGCTGATAGGTGAGCGACTTTCCCGAGCCCGTCGGCATCAGCGCGAGCGTGTCGCGGCCGTCCACCGCCGCGCGGACGACCTGCTCCTGGCCGGGGCGGAAGTCCGCAAATCCGAACAGGCGTGTCAGTGCGGGCTTGAGCTCGCTCACGCGACCCACTGTACGGGCGCGATCGGAGCACAGACGTCACGGCTTTGTGGCGGAACTGGGTCGACCTGTGCGAACATATGTTCGTGTCGGACGAGGCGACGATCCTGCACGCTGACCTCGACGCGTTCTTCGCGTCGGTCGAGCAGCGAGACAATCCGCGGCTGCGCGGGCGGCCGGTGATTGTCGGCGCCGGCGTCGTGCTTGCGGCCAGCTACGAGGCGAAGGCCTACGGTGTCCAGTCGGCGATGGGCGGCGCGAAGGCGCGCCGGTTGTGCCCGCAGGCGCTTGTCGTCCCGCCGCGGATGTCCGCCTACGCCGAGGCGAGCAAGGCGGTGTACCGCGTGTTCGACGACACGACGCCGCTCGTTGAGGGGCTCTCGATCGACGAGGCGTTCCTCGACGTTCGCGGCCTGCGGCGCCTGGCCGGGACGCCGGTCGAGATCGCGAGGCGGCTGCGGCGGACGGTCCTCGAGCAGGTTGGGCTGCCGATCACGGTCGGCGTGGCGCGGACGAAGTTCCTCGCCAAGTTGGCGAGCGGCGTCGCTAAGCCCGACGGGTTGCTCGTGGTGCCTCCGGAGGGCGAGCTCGACTTTCTCCACCCGCTCCGGGTCGAACGGCTCTGGGGCGTCGGGCCGGTGACGGCGGAGAAGCTCCGGTTGAGGGGGATCACGACGGTCGGCCAGGTCGCGCAGCTTCCCGAGGCGGTGCTCGTCTCGATGCTCGGTCGTGCTTCTGGGCGGCACTTGCACGCCCTCGCGCACAACCGCGACCCGCGGCCGGTGGTGACGGGCAGGCGCCGGGGCTCGATCGGGTCGCAGCGCGCGCTCGGCCGCTCACCGAGGACGCCCGACACCGTCGACGCGGTTCTCGTCGCGCTGGTCGACCGCGTCGCCCGTCGCCTGCGCGCGGCGAGACGGATCGGCCGGACGGTCGTGCTCCGGCTGCGCTTCGACGACTACTCACGGGCGACCCGGTCGCACAGCCTGCCGTTCGCGACCGCCGAGACGCAGACGATCCTCGACACCGCGCGAGGGCTGCTCGGCACCGCGATGCCGCTGATCGGGCGGCGCGGCCTGACGCTCGTCGGACTCGCAGTCGCCAATCTCGAAAGCGACGTTCCGGCCCAGCTCGCGCTGCCGCTCGACCGTCACGGCGGCGGCGCGCTCGATGCCGCGCTCGACGAGGTGTGCGCGCGGTACGGATCGGCCGCGATCACCCGAGCCGTCCTCCTCGGCCGCGATCCCGGGTTGTCGATGCCGCTGCTGCCCGACTGACCCTCGGCTCCTCCGGCTGCACCTGTCAGAATCGATCCGTGGCCGCAACCGCCGGTGCGATCCAGATCGACCAGGCTGCCTTTCGCGGCCAGATCATCGGACCCGCGGATCCGGGCTACGACGTCCACCGCGCGATCTGGAACGGCTCGTTCGACAAGCACCCGGCCGTGATCGTCCGCTGCGCGGGCGTCTCGGACGTGATCACGGCGGTGAAGGCCGGCCGGGCGAACGGGCTCCCGGTGACGGTGCGCAGCGGCGGCCACTCGTTTCCGGGCCTCTCGGTCGCGGACGACGCAATGATGATCGACCTCTCGCCGTTGAAGGGCGTCCGCGTCGATCCCGAGCGGCGGACGGCGCGTGTCCAGGCGGGCGTCCTGCTCGGCGAGCTCGACCGGGAGACGCAGGCGTTCGGCCTCGCGGTCCCGTCCGGCATCGTCACGCACACCGGCGTCGCCGGGCTGACCCTCGGCGGTGGGATCGGCTGGATCATGCGTAAGCACGGCCTCTCGGTCGACCAGCTCGTCTCGGTCGACCTCGTCACCGCCGACGGCGAGTTCGTCAAGGCGAGCGCGGAGGAGAACGCCGACCTCTTCTGGGGCGTGCGCGGCGGCGGCGGCAACTTCGGGATCGTCACCGAGTTCGAGTTCCGCTGCGTGCCGCTCGGCCCGCAGGTGCTGGCCGGACCCGTGTTCTGGCCGATGGAGCAGTCGGGCGAGGTCCTGCGCTTCTACCGCGACTGGGTCGCCGACGCGCCCGACGAGCTGATGACGATCGTCATCCATCGCAAGGCGCCGCCGCTGCCCTTCGTCCCGGCCGAGCTGCACGGCAAGCCGGTCGTGATGGTGATCTGCTGCTGGGTCGGCGACCTCGAGGAGGGCGAGCGGTTCATCCGGCCGCTGCGAGAGTTCGGCTCGCCCGTCGCGGACGTCTGCGCGCCGAAGCCGTTCCTCACCCACCAGGCCATGTTCGACCCGAGCTTCGTTCCGGGCCGTTGGTACTACTTCAAGAGCTGTGACGTCGCCGAGCTGACCGACGAGATCATCGACATCACCGTCGAGCGCTCGCTGCAGATCGAGTCACCGCTGACGTCGTTCCCGATCTGGCAGCTGGGCGGCGCGATGAGTCGGCGTGGCGACGACGAGACCGCGTTCAACGGCCGCACGTCGGGCTTCACCTACAACATCGGCGCCTGTACCGAGACGAGCGCAGGCTTCGAGGCCGAGCGCGAATGGGTGCGGAGCTTCTGGTCGGCGCTCGAGCCGTGGCACCAGGGCGTCTACGTCAACTTCCTCGGTGACGAGGGAGCCGAGCGCGTCCGCGCCTCCTACGGCCCGGAGAAGTACGACCGGCTGCAGGCGCTGAAGCGGGAGCTCGACCCGGACAACTTCTTCCGCAGCAACCAGAACATCGCGCCGGGCTAGCGGAAGCGGGATCCGCGCCTGCGGACCCCGCTCCACACCGGATCGGCTACGCGGCGATGAAGGGCTTCACCGCGTCGAGCACCGCCTGCTCCTCGAGGGCGGCGTCGAACGCAGCCGGAGCCGGGGTCTCCTTGCGGAGCAGCCGGATCGCAGCAGCATGGCGTGCCTCGATCTGGACGATCGAGCCGGCCGCGCCGAGCACGTCCTTCGACTCGATCAGCGGTGCGGCGCCGTTGTAGGCGCTGACGCCGGTGTCCTCGAGCGTCTGGGCGACCTCGAGGAAGCTCGCCATGTCCGTGATCGGGAACTTGAACGTCGGCTCCTCGACGGCGGTGCCGCCGAGGTCGGTGATCGTTCCCATCAGCGTCTCGACGTGCTGCTGCTCGTGGTCGCCGAGCAGCGTCGCCAGCTCTTTCGCCTCCGCACCCAGGTCGAGCGCGAGGCCCTGCTTGTAGAAGTCCGCCTCGAGATACTCGAGCGTGAGGGCGAAGTTGAGGATGTCGATGTCGCCCATCGCGCTCTGGGCGAACGCCCGCTGCACGAACGGTGACACCGCGGTGGCGCCGTAGACGGCTCCGACCGCGAGCGTGCTCTTGAGCAGGAAAGAGCCCCGGTTCATGCCGCTTATCTCGACGGCTGCGAGCTCGGGGACGATCAGCTTGGAATGCATGTGATGTGCTCCTTTCGTCCGGAAGCGGTTAGCTGACGATGAACGGCTGGACCTGCGGCAGCACCTCGTCCATGGACAGGGGTGCGGCGAAGGCGCCGTCGGGGGTCGGGGACTTGCCGGTCAGGATGTTCAGCGCGGAGGCGTGCCGTGCCTCGACCGAGTGGATCGCGATCGCAGCGGCCAGGATCTCCTTGTCCATGATCGCTCCGGCCTGACCGAGGTACGCGGCGGCACCGAGGTTCTCGACCGTCGCTGCGAGCTCGAGCACCTTGTCGGCGCTCTCGAGCGGGAACTCCGTCTTCGGCTTCGGTGCGGGATCGCCGAGCTTCTTCGCTGTGCCGAGCAGAGCGTCGACGTGCTGGGCCTCGTGGTCGCCGATCACCTTGATCAGCTCGAGCGAAGCGCCCGAGAACAGCCCGCTGTCGATCACCGCGGCGTAGAAGTCAGCCTCGAGGTACTCGAGCGTGAGGGCGTAGTTGACGATCTCGAGGTCGCTGCTCGCGGCCGCCGCGGTCGTCGTGCCGCCGGTCTCGGTGGTCTCGGTTGCCGCGGTCGTGCCCGCGGCCTCATTGTCGTCCCCACCGCAGGCGGCGAGGAAGAGGCTGAAGGCGCTGGCGCCGGCGACGCCGCCGCCCATCAGCTTTAGGAACTGCTTGCGGGAGGCCGGGTCGTCGGCCAGCTCGCGGAGAGCCGGCTGCTCCGGGACTGTCTCCTCGGGGTGTCTCATGGGTCTCCTTCCGTGACAGGGGAGCGG
>JBDSOJ010000213.1:0-7968 GCA_039914895.1 Gaiellaceae bacterium | reverse complement strand
GGGCAGACCACGTTCGAGCGCGCGGTCGCGAATACGCGGGTCCTCCTTCGCGCCGCCCGCGAGGCCGGAGTTCGTCGACTCGTCCACGTCAGCGTCACGAGCCCGTCGCTCGATTCGCCTCTGCCCTACTTCCGAGGCAAGGCCGCCGCTGAGGACGACGTCCGCTCCTCCGGACTCTCGTACGCGATCGTGCGGCCGACCCTTGTTTTCGGCCCGCGGGACATCCTCGTCAACAACATCGCCTGGGGTCTGCGCCGGACGTCGGTCTTCCCGGTCGCGGGCGACGGCCGCTACCGGGTGCAGCCCGTGTCCGTCGGCGATGTCGCGACGATCTGCGCGGATGCCGCGTCGGCGAGCGAGAACCTCGTGCTCGACGTGGCGGGGCCGGAGACGCTCGCCTACGAGGAGCTCATCGGTCTGGTCGCCGCCGCCGTGCAGCGTCGCGTCCGGATCGCGCACGTCTCGCCACGCGTGGTCCTGAGCCTCGCGCGGATCGTGGGCGCCGTCCGGCGCGACGTGCTGCTGACGCCCGAGGAGCCTGCGGGTCTGCAGGCCGAGCTGCTCGTCTCGAACCAGACGCCGCTCGGCCATGACAGCTTCCGCTCGTGGGTGGCCGCGAACGGCGAGAGCCTCGGGCGGGGCTATGTCTCCGAGCTGGCGCGGAACTTCCGCCCCTACGATCCCCTCTGATGAGCCGTTCCCACATCTCGGTCGATCTGGGCGCGATTCGGCGGAACACCAGGACGCTGCTCACGGCGCTCGACGGCGCCGAGCTGTGGGCCGTCGTCAAGGCGGATGGATACGGGCATGGGGCCGTCGACGTCGGCGGCGCCGCGCTTGCGGCCGGCGCAACCGCGCTCTGCGTCGCGACCGTGCCGGAGGCGCTCGCGCTGCGCAGAGCGCTGGGGACGGTCAGGGTCCTGGTCCTGGGCCCGGCATCGAGTCGCGAGATCGCCGACGCCCGCGACAGCGATCTCGAGCTGGTCGTCGCGGACGGCGAGGTTCCCGAGGGCGTGCGCGTCCACCTCAAGCTCGACACGGGGATGGGCCGCTGGGGGCTCGCGGAGCTGCCGTCGCCCGCGCGCGAGGTCGTCGGACTGATGAGCCACCTCGCCTCGGCCGACTCGGACGCCGCCTTCACCGAGCTGCAGCTCGAGCGCTTCGCGGCTGCGACCGCCCCGTACTCGTCGCTGACGCGCCACATCGCGAACAGCGCCGGCGCGCTCCGCTATCCGGTGGCCCGCTTCGACGCGGCTCGCTGCGGGATCGGGCTGTACGGGATCTCGCCGTTCGGCACCGATCCTGCAGAGGACGGTCTCGAGCCGGCGCTTCGCTGGGAGTCGCAGCTGGCTCAGGTGCGGCAGCTTCAGCCCGGCGGGTCGACCGGCTACGGACGACGCTGGATCGCCGAGCGGCCGACCTGGATCGGGATCGTGCCGGTCGGCTACGCGGACGGATTCCGGCGTGACCTGACCGGAACCGAGGTGCGCGTTGCCGGTGAGCTGCGCCGCGTGGTGGGGTCGATCTCGATGGACGCGTTCGCCGTCGAGCTCGACCGCAAGCTGCCGGTGGGAGCGCCGGTGACGCTGCTCGGCCACGGCGTCCAGGCCGAGGCGCACGCTCGCGTCGCGGGGACGATCGGCTACGAGATCGTGACCGGGATCCGGAGCTCACCTGACCGGGCTCGCCGGTCCGTGGTTGACGATGATACCCCCTAGGGGTGTTATGGCCGACATGGAAATGCCGAGGCGCGCGCGAAGACGGACGAGCTGCTCGCCGCGGTTCAGCGCTCCGCGAAGACACGTTAGTCTCGCGGCGCCGGCCTTCGCTCAGGTCGTGCGGCGGTAGCCCGACCTCGCGACGAGTCGCGCGGACAGGCCAGGCAGGAACGCCTGCGCGAGCGCGAAGACCCGGTACCAGCGCGGGACGAAGAGCTCGCGCCTCCCGGACTCGACCGCGTCCACGATTCGCTCGGCAACCAGCTCCGGCGCGATCACGGACCGCCGGAAGAACGCGCTTCGCAGCACCGCCTTCTGCGGGAACCCTTCGGTCTCGACGAACCCCGGCAGGACGGTGTGCACCTGGACGCCGCGCCCCGCGAGCAGCCCTGTGAGCGAGCGGGAGAAGGCAAGCTGGGCGTGCTTCGAGGCGGCGTAGGGCCCGGCCGGTGCGAACGCGACCGTGCCTGCCACCGAGACGACGTTGACGACATGCGAGCCCGGCTGCAGACCCGGCTCGAGCGCGCGCACCATCCAGACGCCGCCGAGGTAGTTCGTCCGCAGCACCGCCTCGATCCGCCCGGGCTCGAGCGAGAAGAAGTCGCCTCGGCCGGGAATGCCCGCGTTGTTGACCAGCAGGTCGACGCGCGAGTGCCGGCCCAGGATCGCAGCCGCCGCGCGGTCGACATCCTCGCGGTCGGAGACGTCGCAGACCTCGAGCTCGCAATCGAGCTCGGCCGCGAGCCGTTCGAGCCGCTCCCGGCGGCGCGCGACGAGCACCGGACGCCAGCCGCGCCGAGCCAGCTCGCGCGCCGTCGCCTCGCCGATCCCGCTCGATGCGCCGGTGACGACCGCAATCCTCACGCGGGCGACCCTACGTGCAGACGCGAACGACGCGCTGCGCTTCGGCCTTGCGGCCCCTCGCGTCGGTGACGATCGCGCGGAGCGTGTGCCGGCCCTTGGCCGCGCCGCCCCGCCGCCAGGTGGCGGAGTAGATGCCCGAGGTGCCGCGCCGGACGGTCGCGATCGGCTTCCTGCCGTCGAAGAACCTGACCGAGCGCACGGTCGCGGTCGAGCCGGCGAGGACGATCAGCGGCGTCCTCGCCGTGGCGCACTCGCGGATCTCTGGCGTCACCCAGGTGATCGTCGGCTTGGCGACGACGCTGATCGGCCCGCCCGCGAACGTCGTGTTCGGCAGCAGCTCGTCACCGACGGAATCGACGTTCTTTGCCTCCTGGAAGTCCGCCGCGGACGCCTGCAGCTGCCGCTTGCCGGCGCGGAGCGCGGGTGCCTCGCGCGGGATCGGGAAGAGCGCGATTCCGCTGGCCGGATCGTAGACGGCGGCCCCGATCAGGATACGGCCGTAACCGATCACGAGGGAGTACGGATCGACGCCGGAGTCGAGGTCGACGACGCGCAGCGCGATCGTCGGGCGCCCGGCGGAGACCCGTGACGTGATCAGGCCGAGCAGCGGCGGCTGGAGATCGTCGATCCACGCGCGCAGCACGTACGCGCCCCCGAGCGGTCGGCCCGTGAACACGTCGCGGCCGGAGTCGACCGCCACGTAATACGCCTTCGTGCGCGGGAAGACGGTGCCGGCGGCGCCGATGTCGAGCGGGTAGTCGACCGTCAGGTTGTTGACGTTCACCGGCAGGCCCGCGTAGCCCTGGACGTCGTTCTCGTCGGGCGAGCCGAGGAACCACGGATGCACGAGCGAGCCGGGGGTGGAGGAGATCACCGCAGCGCCGACGTTGACGGCGGGGTCGTCGAGGCGGATCCGGTAGAGCGTCTCGCCGCCGTCCTCGTTCACCGGCGCGCCGAGGTAGTTCGGCGCCGGCCCGAAGGCCGCGGCGGGATACCTGTACGCGGAGGCGCGGGAGACGCCGCGGCGCGTGTCGCCCGACTGGAGCTGCTGGAGCGGGATCACGGGCACTGACTCGAGTCCTGGCCGCGTCACGAGCATCGCGTACGGCACCTTGCGCGTGACCGCGCCGCGCCGCAGGAGCAGGAAGCCGTACGCCTCGCCGGCGGCGGCGTTCGCGGCCGCGTTCGCGCTGACGGGGATCTGCGCGCTCCCGCCCGGAGCGATCGTGACCGCCCCGGCGACGACGACCTGGACGCCGCTCGGCTGCGCCTGCGGCTTGACCTCGATCGTCCACGTTCCCGCACCGTCGCCCGCGTCCGCGACCGCGAGCAGGAGCGATTTCGCAGCGGCGCCGCGATTGACGTTCAGGTCCGCATAGGAGAGCGAGACCGGATCGGTGAAGAGCTTCGGGTCGTTCGCGGCCGGCAGGTCGACCTGACCCGAGCCGGACGTGAGCACGGGCGCTTCGACGGTCCGCGCGGTGTCGCCCCAGGCGGGCGCCGCGGTCGAGACGAGCGCCGACTTGACCTGCTGCGGCGTCCAGCTCGGATGCCGCTGTAGGAGCAGCGCGGCGGCGCCGGCGACGTGGGGTGCGGCCATGCTCGTGCCGTCGAAGACGGCGAAGGGGCCGCCGGCGTTCGCCAGCGTCGCCGAGAGGATCTGGCCGCCCGGCGCGCCGACGTCCGGCTTCAGCAGGTGACCGAAAGCGGTCAGACCGGCGGACGAGAAGCTCGTGACGACACCGCTCCGGCCGGTGACGAGCTCGCGCGGCTCGCGGCCGATCCGGGCGGTCGTGCGGCCGCCGCGGCCGGCGACGAGCGAGCGCAGCTGCTGGCCGTCGAGGTCGGCGATCATCCCGCCGGGCACCGCGAGCTGCGCCGGAATCGGGTTCGCCTCTCCGGACCGGTTGTCGACGACGACGATGCCGACGCCGCCGGCGCCCTGAACGCGCGCGGCCTTGAGCGCGAACGTGCAGGTGCCGCGCGAGACGAGCGCGATCGCGCCGCTCAGCGAGCCTGCGGGAAGCATGGTCGGGCCGCCGTCGAGGTTCCCCGGTGGGCCGCAGAGGTCGCGCGGCACCGGCTGGCCGTTCGTACCGACGATCGCGCCCACGTCGACGAGTTGCTGTTCGGTGCTTCCCCAGGCGGCCGGCGTCGCCGGTCCGGCCGTGCGGACGAACGGGATTCTGGTGAGCGCCTCGGGCGCGCCGGGTGCCGTCACGGCGAGCGCGGGGGCGTAGACGTGCGCGTTCGAGAGCGCTGCGACGGAGATTGCGTCGGGAGCCGTGCCGGGCGATCCGGCCGAGCCGCCGCCGTAGTCGTCGCGATCGTTTCCGGCCGAGATGACGGGGACGACGCCCGCCGCCGCCACGTTCCGGACCGCCTCGACGAGCGCGTCGCTGAGCGGATCCGTCTGGGGGCCGCCGCCCGAGAAGTTGATCACGTCCATCCCGTCGAGCACCGCCGACTCGAAGGCGGCGACGATCTCGGGCGTGTTGCCGACGTGCCCGACCGGCGTCGGCACGTTGAAGACGCGGTAGTTGCCGACGTAAGCCCGCGGCGCGACACCGGAGAGCCCGGCCGTTTCGGGATGGTCGGCACCCGCCGGCGCGGTCGTGCCCGCGTTTCCCGCGGCGATGCCGGCCACGTGGGTGCCGTGGAACGAGGCCAGCGGGTCGACGGCGAGCCGCGTGCGGTCGTCCGCGCCGGCGCCGACGAACGACCGCGCGACGATCACCTTTGGCGACGTCCACTTCGCGCCGCCCTTGGGGAAATCGGCCGGATAGCTGTAGCCCTGCGGGTTGAAGAACGGGTTCGCCTGGTCGATGCCGTCGTCGACGACCGCGATCTTCATTCCCTCGCCGGTGCCGCCGCCAGCCGCGGCGAGCGCGCCGGCACCGATCGGACCGGGGCTTCTGTTGAGTGCGAGCGTGTAGCGGTAGCTCGGATAGAGCTTGCGCGCGAACGAGAGCCTGGCGGCCTTCGCGAGGTCGGTGGCGGGCAACTCGACGGCCATCCCGTTCAGCAGCAGCGTGTAGTTGCGCTGCACCGTGGCCGACGGGATCGCGCGCTTCAGTGAGGCGGCGGCGCGGGCCTGCGCGCTCTGGAGCTTCGCGACGTAGGCCTTCGCGCCGCGGCTCTGCGCGTTCAGCCGGCGCGTCCCGCTGCTACCTGCGAGCGAGCGCGAGTACGCGGCGAGCGGCGGGTCGGACAGGGTCAGGATGACCGTGACGCGGCCCTTGCGATGGGCGTCCGGGATCGTGATCGTCCCGGCGCGGACGCGGGGGATCTGGATCTCTCCGAGGCGCCGCTCGATCGGCTGGAACGCCGCAGACGCAGCCGTGGTGACGGCAAGCGCCGCGCCGAGCGCGACAGATGCGACGAGGCGGCGCACGCACCGCAGCGTAGCCGTAGGATCGGAATGTGTCACGGTTCGCGGGCAAGCGCGCCCTCGTCATGGGCGTCGCCAACAAGCGGTCGATCGCGTGGGCGATCGCTCGACGCCTGGCGGATGAGGGCGCCGAGCTCGCATTCACCTTCCAGGGCGAGCGGATCGAGAGCAACGTCCGCGAGCTCGCGTCGTCGATCGGCTCGACGCTCGTCACGCCGTGCGACGTCCGCGCCGACGAGGATCTCGACCGCGTCTTCGGCGAGGTCGCCGAGGCCTGGGACGGCCGGCTCGACCTGCTCGTCCACTCGGTCGCGTTCGCGGCCGCGGAGGATCTCGAAGGGCGCTTCACCGACACCCCGCGCGACCGCTTCTGGATGGCGATCGATATCAGCGCCTACTCGCTCGTGGCGGCCGCGCGCGCGGCGGAGCCGCTGATGAAGGCCGCGGGCGGCTCGATCGTGACGATGACCTACCTCGGCGGCGAGCGCGCCGTCCCGCACTACAACGTCATGGGTGTCGCGAAGGCGACCCTCGACGCGTCCGTCAAGTACCTCGCCTGGGAGCTAGGCGAGCACGAGATCCGGGTCAACGCCGTCTCGGCGGGGCCGGTGCGCACGCTCGCCGCCCGCTCGATCGCCGGCTTCACGGAGATGGAGGCGATGTTCGTGGAGCGGGCGCCGCTGCGGCGTCACATCGACGCCGACGATGTCGCGTCAGCGTCCGCGTACCTGCTCTCGGACGACGCCAAGAACGTGACCGGGACGACGCTGTACGTCGACGCCGGCTATCACGCTATGGGGATGTAAGCCGGCGCGGGACGCCGTCGACGTACTCGACGACGACGTAGACGCCGAGCTCTCGCGCACGTTCCGGCAGCTCGCGTGCGGCCCGGAATGCCGCCGGCGGCGCCGCGGTCGAGTAGCCGAGCGGTCGCTCGCGCGGAGCCTGCATCGAGTAGTAGAGATAGACGCTGCCCGCGTAGGCGTCGGGCGGCAGCGCCGGCAGCTCGAGCAGTCGTCCCGGCGGCACGGCGGCGACCTGCGCGTAGACGGCGTTGTCCTCGTCCGCGACGAGCGGGTCGTAGAGCGGCACCCACAGATCGGCCGCGACGACGAGGGCCGCGACAATCGCGACGAGCCTCGGCCGACTTAGTGTTGAAACAACACAAGCGATCGCGGCCGCCGTTAGCGCTGCGAAGCAGAGGCACGCGATCGGCAGCAGGCGCTCGGGAACGCGAGTCGCATGCAACGGTGTATTCCGCCAGATGAAGCCGTATCCGGGCAAGTTCGCGCCGAGCGCGAGCAGGCAGGGGACGAGAGCGCCAACGCCGAGCACGGCTGCGAGCGAGCGCGAGCGAAGGCTTGTGTTGAAACAACACAAGCCCACGAGCCCGGCGAGCGCGACGAGCGGGAGCAGCCGGCCGAGGTAGACGAAGCGCTCGAACTCGCCCGCGTCTCGCGTGAGGAAATCGCCGAGCGTGGCCGAGTAGCGCTCGACCTCGGAGTAGGGGCGCTCGACGGAGTCGCGGAGCGAGAGCGCCCAGACCAGGATGCCTCCGGCCACTCCCGCCGCCGCGGCGACCGCGCCCGCCCGGGTCCGCCTCCGCGCGAGCGCGTACGCCAGCACGAACGGGATCGCGCCGAGCGCCAGGTGGACCTGGCCGGAGAGCGGGATCGACGCGAGCGCCGCCGCGGCGAGCCACGTCCGGCGCCGCTCGACGCCGAAGAGCGCGAGCGGCAGCAGCATCGAGATAGGTCCGAGCAGGTGACCCGTCGACTGGGCAACGCGGTACGGCGCGAGCGCGAACGCGAGCCCGCCGACAAGCGCTGGCCCCAACCCGAGACCGAGCGCCCGCAGCCAGAGCGCCGCGAAGCCGCCGGCGCCGACGTAGGTCAGCAGGATGAAGAGGTTCCAGCCCGCAACCGTCCCAACGAGCGCCTGCAGCGGCCCGTAGACGGCCGCGAACGGCCAGCCGGCGAAGTTCACGCGCGGCTC
>JBDSOJ010000179.1:0-20644 GCA_039914895.1 Gaiellaceae bacterium | reverse complement strand
GGCTGCTCAAGAACACGAAGGCAGACGTGAAGATCCTCGGAACCGGCGACCTGACCAAGAAGCTCTCGATCACGGCGCACGCGTTCTCCGCGACGGCACGCGAGAAGATCGTCGCCGCCGGGGGCAGTGCGACGGCGCTCAAGGAGCCGAAGGATCCGCGCAAGAAGAAGCACAAGGCGAAGCCGGCCCGAGCCGAGGAGCCCGAGGTCGAGGCGACCGCCGACGATGCTCCCGCGCCTGCCGCGGAGGCCGAGTCCGACGCAGCGTCTGACACAGCCTCTGATCCTGCGGCCGAGGAGAGCTAGAGCCCTTGTTCAGCTGGCTCTCGAACGCCTGGCGCGTCCCGGAGCTCCGGCACCGCGTCCTCTTCACAGCGATGATCCTCGCGATCTACCGGCTGGGCTCGTGGGTGCCGGCGCCGGGCGTCGACTCCGAGACGATCAACAACTACTTCGAGGGGCGCGGCGGCACGATTCTCGGCCTGCTCAACCTCTTCTCGGGTGGCGCGCTCTCGCAGTTCTCGATCTTCGCGCTCGGGATCATGCCGTACATCACGGCCTCGATCATCCTCCAGCTGATGACCGTCGTGATCCCGAAGCTCTCCGAGCTGCAGAAGGAGGGCGAGTCCGGCTACGCCAAGATCAACCAGTACACGCGCTACCTCACCGTCATTCTCGCCGCCGCGCAGTCGACCGGCTACGCGTTCCTCTTCCGCCGCCAGGGCGTGCTCGACGCCGATCTCGGCCGGACGACGCTGATCGTGATCACGCTCACCGTCGGCTGCACCCTGCTGATGTTCATGGGCGAGCTGATCACCAAGCGCGGGATCGGGAACGGCATCTCGCTGCTGATCTTCGCCTCGATCCTCGTCGGCGCCCCGATCGGGATCGCCGCCTGGTGGAACGGCGGCCCGATGGAGAAGCTCTTCTTCCCGCTGATCGCCCTCTCGATCATCGCCGCGATCGTCTTCATCCAGGAGGGGCAGCGGCGGATTCCGATCCAGTACGCCAAGCGCATGGTCGGCCGCCGCATGACCGCCGGCGGCTCCACCTACATGCCGCTGCGCGTGAACATGGCCGGTGTGATCCCGGTTATCTTCGCCGCCGCCGTGATGGCCTTCCCGCCGACGATCGGCCAGTACTTCCCGCAGACGCAGGACTTCGTCAACCGGCATTTCCTGCCGACGAGCGTCGGTTACATGATCCTGCAGGGCTTCCTGATCGTGATCTTCACCTACTTCTACACCGCGGTTCAGTTCAACCCGGTCGACCAGGCGGACAACCTCCGCCGCTACGGCGGCTACATCCCCGGCATCCGTCCAGGCCCGCCGACGGCGCAGTACCTCGATCGGGTGCTGACGCGTCTGACGCTGCCGGGCGCGATCTACCTCGCGCTCGTCGCGACGCTGCCGACGCTGTTCATCCGCTACGGCGGCTTTTCGCAGGCGACCGCCGGCGCCCTCGGCGGCACCTCGGTGCTGATCGCCGTCGGCGTCGCGCTCGACACGATGAGGCAGATGGAGTCGCAGATGATGATGCGCTCCTACGAGGGCTTCCTCAAGTAGGTGGCCCGCCTGGCACCGTCCTCCGGGCAGCTGGCGCCCGCAAAGACTTCGCATGGCGCCGTCCTCAGTCGCGTCCGTACCTCGTCGGTACGGACGCTCCCTGCGTCCTAGCCCTGCTCGCTTTGCGAACGCCAGCGACGCGGCAAAGGCACCAGGCGAGCAACCGGTGAACGTCCTGGTGCTCGGCCCGCAGGGGTCGGGGAAGGGAACGCAGGCGAAGCAGGTTGCCGCTGAGCACGAGATCCCACACGTCTCGACGGGCGACATGTTCCGCGCGCTCGACGATGCGACTCCGCTCGGCCGGGAGGTGAACGCGATCATGGAGCGCGGCGACCTCGTTCCGGACGAAATCACGATCCGGATGATCCGCGAGCGGCTGGCGGCGGACGATTCGCTCGACGGCTTCATCCTCGACGGCTTTCCCCGCAACCTCGCCCAGGCGGAGGCGCTCGACGAGATGCTGCGTGAGATCGGCCGCGGGCTCGATGTGATCTTTTTCTTCGACCTCGACGACGAGACCGCGACGGTGCGCGCACTCGGCCGAGCGCACGAGGAAGGCCGCACCGACGACACGCCGGAGACGATCGCACGTCGGCTCGCCGTCTACCACGAGCAGACCGAGCCGGTCGTCGAGTACTACCGGACGACCGGGAAGCTCGTCCCCCTGCACGCGGGCCGGACGGTCGAGGAGGTCTTCGCAGAGGTGCAGGGCACTTTGGCTACCGTGGGTGCCAGGTGACGGCCCGGTGATCATCCGCAAGTCCGCCCAGGAGATCGGCAAGATGGCCGACGCGGGCCGCGTCGTTGCCGAGACGATCGCGCACGTGGGCGAGCACCTCGAGCCGGGGATCACGACCGGCGAGCTCGACCGGATCGCCGACGAGCACATCCGCTCGCTCGGCGGCGTCCCCACCTCACAGGACTACCGGGGCTACCCGAAGGCGATCTGCATCTCGCCGAACGACATGGTCGTGCACGGGATCCCGGGCGCCTACGAGGTCGTCGACGGCGACCTGATCACGATCGACGTCGGCGTCACGCTGGACGGCTACATCGCCGACAGCGCCTTCACGTTTCCGGTCGGCGACGTCACCGTGGAGGCGCAGCGCCTGCTCGACGCGGGCCGCGACGCGCTTGCCGCCGGCATCGCCCAGGCCCGCACCGGCAACCGCGTCGGCGACATCTCCGCCGCGGTGCAGCACCACGTCGAGGGACAGGGCTTCTCGGTCGTGCGCAGCCTGGTCGGCCACGGCGTCGGGCGCTCCTACCACGAGGATCCGCACATCCCCAACTTCGGCCAGCCCGGCCGCGGGCCGCTGCTCGCGGAGGGGATGACGCTCGCGATCGAGCCGATGATCACCGCCGGCCGCCCCGAGGTCTACGTCCACGACGACGAGTGGTCGATCTCGACCGAGGACGGCTCGCTGGCTGCTCACTTCGAGCACACGGTCGCGATCACCGCCGCTGGGCCTCGGATCCTGACGCTGAGCGGCGACCGCGCGGCAAACGTGGTCTGACGCCACGTCGTAGGCTTCAGCCGTGACGACCTGTCGCAGCTGCAGTCAGGAGAACCCGGACGGATTCAGCTTCTGCGGCGCCTGCGGTACACCGCTGACGGAAGCACCCGTGCCGCGAGAAGAACGCAAGGTCGTGACGGTGCTCTTCTGCGACCTCGTCGGCTCGACGGCCCGGGCCGAGCGGCTGGATCCCGAGGACGTGCGGTTGGCACTCTCCCGCTACCACGAGCGCGTCCGCTACCAGCTCGAGCGTTTCGGCGGCACCGTGGAGAAGTTCATCGGCGACGCTGTCATGGCGCTCTTCGGTGCGCCGCTGACGCGCGAGGACGACCCGGAGCGGGCCATTCGCGCGGCGCTCGCGATCCGGGAGTGGGCGCAGGAGGGCGACATGCAGGTTCGGATCGGGATCACGACGGGCGAAGCGCTCGTGGCAATCTCCGCCCGGCCCACTGCCGGAGAGGGGATGGCGTCGGGCGACGTCGTGAACACCGCTGCCCGTCTGCAGTCGGCCGCTCCCGTCAACGGCATCCTCGTCGACGACCACACGCGTCGCGCGACGGATCGCGCGATCGCGTATGGCGACGAGGGCTCGATTGAGGCAAAGGGAAAGGCCGCGCCGGTCAGAGTCTGGCCGGCGCTCGACGCGAAGGCTCGCTACGGGGTCGACGTGCGGCAGATCGGGCGGACCCCGCTTGTCGGCCGTGCGGAAGAGCTGGATGCGCTCGTTCGGGCGCTCGACCGCGCCCGCCGTAAGCGCGAGCCGCAGCTCGTCACCCTCGTCGGGGTTCCCGGCATCGGCAAGAGCCGGCTCGTCTGGGAGCTGTTCCGGCGTCTCGAGGAGGACCCGGAGCTCACATACTGGCGGCAAGGGCGCTCACTGCCCTATGGCGAGGGCATCAGTTACTGGGCGCTGGGCGAGATGGTGAAGGCGCAGGCGGGTGTCCTCGAGACGGACGACGTCCGCCTTGCCGAGGAGAAGCTCCAGGACGCGGTGGCCGCGCTCGACTCCCCCGCCGACGAGGTGCAGTGGCTCGAGCGCCACCTGCGTCCGCTCGTCGGGCTCGAGTCCGGCGCGCTGACCGCCGACCGCCGCGCCGAGGCCTTCGCTGCGTGGCGACGGTTCCTCGAGCTCCTGGCGGAGCAACGCCCGCTCGTCCTGGTCTTCGAAGATCTGCACTTTGCCGACGACGGGATGCTCGACTTCGTCGACCACCTCGTGGAGTGGGTGAGCGGCGTTCCGATGCTCGTCGTCGGCACGGCGCGCCCCGAGCTGCTCGCGCGCCGCTCGGGCTGGGGCGGCGGCAAGGCGAACGCCCTCACGCTCTCCCTGTCGCCGCTCTCGGACGTCGAGACAGCAAGCCTCGTGCACGCGCTCTTCGACCGCCCCGTGCTCGACGTCGCGGTGCAGGCGATGCTCGTGGAGCGCGCGTCGGGAAACCCGCTCTACGCCGAGGAGTTCGCACGGATGGTGGAGGAGCGCGATCCGGTGGACGACCTGCCACTGCCCGAGACCGTCCAGGGGCTGATCGCCGCCCGCATCGACGTGCTCACGCCGGAGGAGAAGGCGATCCTCCACGACGCTGCCGTGTTGGGCAAGGCCTTCTGGCTCAGTGCGGTCTCGGCTCTGGCCGAGCTCGACCGCGCCACCGCCGAGAAGCGGCTCCACGGGTTGGTACGCAAGGAGTTCGTCCGCCGCGAGCGGGGTTCGCCGGGTGCGCAAGAGGCCGAGTACGCCTTTCGGCACCTCCTTGTCCTCGAGGTCGCCTACGGTCAGATCCCGCGGGCGGGGCGAGCCGACAAGCACCGGCGGGCCGCGGTTTGGATCGAGTCGCTCGGCCGCACCGAGGATCACGCGGAGATGGTTGCTCACCACTATCTGAGCGCTCTTCAGTTCGCGCGCGCGTCTGGCGAAGCGCCGGCCGAGCTCGAGGACGCTGCGCGGAGAGCTCTTCGCGCGGCGGCCGCCCGTGCATTCGGGCTGAACGCGTTTGCGCACGCGGCGCAGCTGTCCGACCGGTACCTCGAGCTGTCGCCCTCCGATGACCCGCTTCGTCCTGAGGTGCTCTTCCGGCGAGGACACGCCCTCCACCTGGCGGCCGACGACCGCCAGTTCGACGCGCTCGAGGAGGCTCGCGACGCTCTGCTCGGCGTCGGAGCTCGCGATCGCGCCGCGCAAGCACAGGTGCTGCTCGCGCGCGCGTACTGGTTCCGCGGGACCTGGGAGAGGGCAAAGAGCGGGTTCGACGCCGCCGCCGCCCTGCTCGACGACGGGCCCCCGACCGTCGCCAAGGCACAGGCTTTGGCCGGCATCGCAGGCTTCCGCCTCCTCGACGGCGACTTGGAGGAGGCGCTCAGAGTCGGTCTCGACGCGCTCGCCGCTGCCGACCGGCTTGGTCTGGACGAGGTGCGCGCGGCCCTCCTGACCACGGTGGGACTGGCGCGCTCAGAGCTCGGGGACGACGCGGGATTCGCCGACCTCGAGGAGAGCCGACGGTTGGCACTGCACGCCGGTGCACTCGTGGAGGCAGCCCGCGCGTGCAACAACCTTGCGGTCGCGCGGTACTCGGCGGGCGAATTGGGGCTGGCCTTCCCGCTTCTGGAAGAGGCGTCACGGCTCGCAGACCGGGCGGGCCACGTCGACATGCTCCGTTTCGGGCGAGGGATGATGATGCTGCCTGCGCTCGACGGCGGGTCGTGGGACGAGTGCATTCGGATCGCGGATGCGTTCATCGCAGAGTGCGAGGCGAGCGGAGGACATACCTTGCAGGCGTCGGTCCACTGCCACCGCGGGAGCATCCGGTTTGCGCGCGGCGACATGGCGGGAGCGGTCGCCGACGCCGAGCGGGCTCTCGAGCTTGCGCGCGAGGTGCGGCAGGCGGACCGTACGTTCCAGTCGCTGGCGTACGCGGTGCGCGCGTTCGCCGAGGCAGGCGAGCTGGAGCGCGCGCGCGAGCTGGCGTCCCAGTTCGACTTCCTGGCGCTTGACGAGCGTCGACCGCCGCCGCCGTGGTCGTACGTGCACTTCTGCTGGGCGGTGGCGGATGTCGGTCACGCCGAGGAGCTCGAGCGGCTGCTGGCGCGTCAGCCGCGCCGCTCCACGTGGATCGTCGCCTGCCGCGCTATCCTGCGCGGCGATTACGTGGAGGCCGCCGAGGTCTTCGCCCGGGTCGAAACGCGCCCTCACGAGGCGTACGCGCGTCTTCGCGCAGCGGGAAGCCTGGTCGCGGCGGGGCAGCGGAGCGACGCCGAGGACCAACTCGCCGCCGCGCTGGCGTTTTTCCGATCAGTCGACGCTGTGCGCTACGCCGCGGACGCCGAGGCGTTGCTTGCGGCATCCGCCGACGCGGCCGTCTGAGGGCGGCGGCGGCGACGTGTCCGACTCGCGTCCCTGGCGCGCGAGGCGGTGCCGGAGGCGGCTCCGCCGGCCGGGAGGCCGCCGCCGGCCAGGGACGGGAGTTTGCTACGATGAGCGGCCGCGCGGCGTAGCGCCGTGCTTTGCCGCGCGTTAAGAACTCACTCACCACAGAGGTCAATGGCAGTCAAGGAAGAGAAGATCGAGGTCGAAGGCGAGATCGTCGAGGCGCTCCCGAGCACCACGTTCCGGGTGCAGCTCGACGAAGGCCACGCCGTCCTCGCCACGATCTCCGGGAAGATGCGCAAGCACTACATCCGCATCGCCCCGGGCGACCGCGTCAAGGTCGAGCTCTCCCCTTACGACCTCACCCGCGGCAGAATCGTCTACCGCGACCGCTAGGAGCAAACACTTTGAAAGTCCGTCCTTCCGTGAAGCCCATGTGTGAGCGCTGCCGCGTGATCAAGCGGCACGGGCGCACCATGGTGATCTGCACGAATCCACGTCACAAGCAACGACAGGGGTAGGAGAGTCACTTGGCACGAATCGCAGGCGTCAACCTTCCGAACCAGAAGCGTCTGGAGATCGGGTTGACCTACATCTACGGGATCGGCCAGACGACCGCGCAGAAGATCTGCAAGGCGCTCGAGCTCGACCCGGACGAGAAGGTGAAGGACCTCACCGACGACGAGGTCAACAAGATCCGCACCTACATCGACAGTGACCTCCAGGTCGAAGGCGACCTGCGGCGCGAGCGCTCCCAGGCGATCAAGCGCCTCTCCGAGATCGGCTGCCTGCGCGGGATTCGACACCGCCGCGGGCTGCCCGTGCACGGGCAGCGGACGAAGACGAACGCGCGCACGCGCAAGGGCCCGAAGAAGACCACAGTCGGCCGCGGGAAGAAGGCGAAGTAGATGGCGCCTCCTCGTAAAGCCGCGGCCCGTGGCCGCACGCGTCGCCGTGTCAAGAAGAACATCGCGATCGGCCAGGCGCACATCAAGACGTCGTTCAACAACACGATCGTCGCCCTGACCGACAAGGACGGGAACGTGATCGCGTGGGAGTCGGCCGGCTCCGCCGGCTTCAAGGGCTCCCGCAAGTCGACCCCGTTCGCCGCGCAGGTCACCGCCGACTCGTGCGCCCGCAAGGGGATGGAGCACGGCCTGCAGAAGGTCGAGGTCTTCGTCAAGGGCCCGGGCTCGGGCCGCGAGACGGCGATCCGCTCGCTCCAGGCCGCCGGCCTCGAGATCCTCGGCGTCCGCGACGTCACCCCGCAGGCCCACAACGGCGTCCGCCCCCGGAAGCGGAGAAGGGTCTGATGGCCCTCCTGGCAACAGTTAGTGCGCCTCTGGCGCGCGAGCCGCGGCGCATTGCGGCGTCCTCAGTCGCGTCCATGCCTACAGGCATGAACGCTCCCTGCGTCCTTGCACTGCTTGCGTCTCGCACGCCAGCGGCGCGAAACCGTCACCAGGAGAGCCACTAATGGCTCGCGATCTCGGACCCAAGTGTCGCGTCTGCCGCCGCGAGGGGATGAAGCTGTTCCTCAAGGGCGAACGCTGCCTGACGGAGAAGTGCGCGATCGAGCGCCGCTCGTACCCGCCGGGCGAGCACGGCCGCGGCCGGATCAAGCAGAGCGAGTACCTGCTGCAGCTGCGCGAGAAGCAGAAGGCGCGCCGGTACTACGGCCTCCTCGAGAAGCAGTTCCGCAACTACTACGAGAAGGCGACGAAGGGCCTCGGCGCACCCGGTGAAAACCTGCTCCGGATGCTCGAGACGCGCCTCGACAACGTCGTCTACCGGCTCGGGTTCGCGGGCTCGCGCGCCCAGGCGCGCCAGCTCGTCCGCCACGGCCACTTCCACGTCAACGGCCGCAGAGTCAACATTCCGAGCTACGGCGTCCGCCCCAACGACGTGATCACGATGAAGGCCGGCAGCCCTGCCGAGCAGACGATTCGTGACGCCACCGACCTGACGGCGTCCGTCGCTGCCTGGTTGCAGGCCGACCACGAGGGCCTCACCGGCAAGGTGCTGAAGTGGCCCGAGCGGGCCGAGATCGACGCGCCCGTGCAGGAATCCCTGATCGTCGAGCTCTACTCCAAGTAACACGCTCTGTTTCCAGTAAAGAAGGGATCGTCTTGGCTACACGTACCAGCTTGATGGACTTCCAGACTCCGCGGATCTCCCACGAGGAGGTCAACGAGGACCGTGGCGTCTTCGTGATCGAGCCGCTCGACCGCGGCTTCGGCTACACGTTCGGCAACTCGCTACGCCGCGTGCTGCTCTCCTCGCTCGAGGGCGCCGCCGTGACCGCCGTCAAGATCGAGGGCATCACACACGAGTTCACCACGCTCCCGGGCGTCCGCGAGGACGTCACCGACATCATCCTTAACCTCAAGAACCTGATCGTGCTCCTCCACGGCGAGTCGCCCGAGATCGAGGTGCACATCGCGAAGAAGGGCGCGGGCACCGTCACGGCCGCCGACATCCAGGCGCCGGCCGACCTCGAGATCCTCAATCCCGAGCTCGAGCTCGCGCAGCTCTCCGACAAGGGCAAGCTTGAGATGACGCTGACGATCGGCCGCGGCCGCGGCTACGTCCCGGCCGAGCTGAATCGCGGCCCGGAGACGACGATCGGCGTGATCCCGATCGACTCGATCTTCTCGCCGGTCCGCCGCGTCTCCTACGACGTCGAGGCTGCGCGCGTGGGTCAGCGCACCGACTACGACAAGCTCCGCCTCGACGTGACGACCGACGGCTCGATTGAGCCGCGCGACGCGATCGGCGAAGCCGCCGAGATCCTGATCCGCCAGCTCGCGATCTTCACCGACCTCGAGAACATGGACGACTTCCGCGTTGGCGGCCCGGAGGACGTCGCTCCCGAGCAGTCGAGTGGCGCGGGTGCGATGGAGAACTTTCCGATCGAGGAGCTCGAGCTCGGCGTCCGCTCGTACAACTGCCTCAAGCGGGTCGGGATCGAGACGATCGGTGACCTCGTCTCGAAGTCCGAGAACGAGCTGGCCGCGATCCCGAACTTCGGTAAGAAGTCGATCGAAGAGGTCAAGGAGACGCTCGCGACGCAGGGGCTCGCCCTGCGGGGGGACGAGTGAGAGTGGGCCTCCCGGCAACAGTCAGGGCGCCGCTGGCGCGCGATCTGCCGCGCGCTGCGGCGTCCTCAGCCGCGTCCATACCGACCGGTATGAACGCTCCCTGCGTCCTTGCATCGCTTGCAGCTCACGCGCCATTGACGCGAAATTGTCACCGGGAGACCCACTGATGAAGCACGCCCGCTCAGGCAAGAAGCTGGGGCGCGATCCAGCGCACCGGAAGGCGCTCTACTCGAACCTCGCGGGCGCGCTGATCACCCACGGGCGGATTCAGACGACCGAGGCGAAAGCCAAGGCCGTCAAGCCGTTCGCGGAGAAGATGATCACGCTCGGCAAGCGCGGCGACCTCCATGCGCGCCGCAAGGCGCTTGCCGAGCTGCGCTCACAGGACGTGGTGCACAACCTCTTCGCCGAGGTAGCGCCGCGCTTTGCGGAGCGTCCCGGCGGTTACACCCGAATCATCAAGCTCGGCGCCCGCCAGGGCGATGCGGCCGAGATGGTCTACCTCGAGCTCGTCGACTACGAGCCCGAGAACACACTGGCTGGCTAGCGGCTCCCGGCCGGCGGAGCCGACTTCCGCCGCCAGCCTCGCGCCGCTCCCGGCACGCGGCTCTCCGAGTCCGTACTGTCGTACTGTCCTCTCCGGCCGCGCACGGCGAGCGACGCGCCAGCGCGCTCTCGGAACCGAGAACACACTGGCCGGCTAGCGGCTCCCGGCCGGCGGAGCCAGCTTCCGCCGCCAGCCTCGCGCCGCTCCCGGCACGCGGCTCTCCGAGTCCGTACTTTCGTACTGTCCTCTCCGGCCGCGCACGGCACGAGCGACGCGCCCGCGCGCCCGGCCTTGGCGTCTCACGCGACCATCGGTGCCAGCTCGCGGCCGATCAGCGCCACCATCTCCAGGTCGCGGTGCTCCAGATGCTGGAGCATGACGCGATCGACGCCGGCGGCCTCGAAGGCGCGCAGCTGCTCCGCCGCTTCGTCGAGCGTCCCGAGGATCGCTGCCGCACCCCGCGTCGCCCTGTACTCGTCGGGATCGACCTGCTGCCCCGCACGCTCGAGCCGGCGGCGGATCCGCTCCCGGGCCTCGTCGGGCGTCCGCCCGATCGCGCAGGCGGTCATCAGCGAGAACGGGATCGGTGCGCGGCCCTCGCGCTCGCAGGCCCGGGCGAGCTTCGCGCGACGCTCTGCGCACTCCTCGGGCGTCGCCATCACGGTGTTGTACTCGTCGGCCCACCTCGCGGCCGGGTCGATCGTTCCGGAGAGCCCACTGCCGCCGACGATCAGGTTGGGGTGTGGCCCCTCGCCCCAGAAGCCGCGCACGGCCTCGATCTGCTCCTGGAGCCACCTCAGCCGTGTTTTCAGCTCCGGGAACGGGAAGCCGAACGCCTCGTGCTCGGCCTCCATCCAGCCCGTCCCCATGCCGAGGGTGATGCGACCGCCGGCGATCTCGTTCGCGGTCAGCGACGCATTTGCGAGGACCGCGGCCGGCCGGAAGGTGACGGGGGAGACGAGGGTGCCGAGCTGCAACCGCGTCGTCTGGGCCGCGAGCGCCGGAATCACCGCCCACGCATCGAGAGCCGCGCGGCGGGGGTCGGTCGGGGAGAGGTAGTGGTCCGAGCGAAACAACGCTTCGACACCGTGCTCCTCGCACGCGTGAGCGAGCGCCAGCCAGTCGTCCCACGAGACGCCTTCCTGCCCTTCGATCATCAGCGCCAGGCGCATCCGGGCATCCTATGACCCGATGACGGCGACACCGCTGGGCGGGCCGGTGAGCTTTCTCGCCGAGGTGGAGCAGCCAGCCGCTGTAGCGCTGGTTCCCTGGCCGGGCGACCCGAACGCCTACGAGCCGCTCCGTGTTCACTACGCGCGTCCCCGGAGGTGGAACGTGCGGCCGTCTCGCGGGAGTGGTCGCGCCTCTGGCCTGCTGCGATGCCGGGCAGCGACCCGGGCGGGCTGCCCGGCTCCTGGTGCCTGATTGCCGCGTTGCGCCAAGCAGTGATCTATGGGGGATTCCTCGACGCGATCGAGCCCGACGGACGGATCTATCACGCCACCGATCCGGCGAACCGGCTCCTGCGCGCGTCGGAGCTCACCGGGCGGGACTGACCGCTGCCCGTCAGACTGAGGACGATGCGAGCGGAAAGACTGGTCTTCGCGGGCGCCGGAACCGCGGCTCCGGGCGACATGGCGCGCTTCCTGGATGACGGGCTCAACTCGGGCGACGGGCTCTGCTACCGGCACTTCCGCGCGCCGGACGGTCGGCGTTTCGAGCTCCTCGACCGGTTGCCCTGATGGCGCTTCTCTTCGCGATTCTGCTCGCGGTTTTCGTGCTCGACGAGCCATGGGGCTGGGTGGCGGTCGCGCTCGGAGGCACATTCGAGCTCGCCGAGACCGGGCTCCTGATCTGGTGGTCGAAGCGACGGCGCGTCGCGGTCGGAGCGGAGACGCTCGTCGGACGCCGCGCAGTCGTTTCGGTCGACTGCATACCGGCCGGGCATGTGCGCGTCGTCGGTGAGATCTGGCAGGCGCGCTGCGAGGTCGGAGCGTTCGTCGGCGACGAGGTCGTGGTGCGCGAGGTGGACGGCCTGACGCTCTTCGTCGAGCCTTGCGACGGAGCTTAGACCACCCACCCGTGCCCGAGCAGACGCTGAAACTGACGCTCGAGTACGACGGCACCGGCTTCCGCGGCTGGGCGCGCCAGCCCGGCGAGCGCACGGTCGAGGGGGTCCTCCGCGAGGCGCTCGACGGCGTCTATCCGAGTTGGCGCGGGCTCGCGATCGCCGGACGCACCGACACCGGCGTGCACGCGACCGGGCAGGTTGCGAGCGTGCGTGTCGCCGGCGGCCCTCCGCCGCCGCGTGCGGCGAAGGCGCTCAACGCCGTGCTGCCCGGCGACATCGCGGTTGTGGCGGCGGAGGAAGCCATCGCCGACTTCAGCGCGCGCTACTCGGCGCAGTCGCGGGCGTACCGCTACCGGATCCTGCGGCGTGGTGTGCGCTCTCCGTTCCAGGAGCGTCGGGCGCTCTGGTGGCCGAAGCAGATCGATCGCGCCGCTCTGGACGCCGCCGCCGCGCTCTTGCCGGGTACGCACGACTTCACCGCCTTCACGCCGACCGAGACGGAACATTCGCTCTTCGAGCGAACCGTCCTCGCCGCCGCCTGGGAGGAGGAGGGTGGCGAGCTGCACTTCACGATCGAGGCTGCCAGCTTTCTTCGGCACATGGTTCGGATCCTGGTCGGCTCGATGCTCGAAGGCCTCGATCTCGAGCCGTTGCTCGCGGGCCGTCCACGCAGCGATGCCGGCAAGACCGCTCCGCCGTGGGGGCTGTATCTCGAGCGCGTCGAGTACTGATTCCGGGGCGGGTGGCGTCGCTACGATCGACGAGTGCCTCCAAAGGCAATGTCCTCCGGGATGCTGCCGGCAGCACAGCGGCGCGCTGCGGCGTCCTCAGTCGCGTCCATACCTTCGGGTATGAACGCTCCCTGCGTCCTTGCAGCGCTTGCTGTGCAACGGGCAGCAGCGCGGCAACATCACCTCTGGAGGCACTGATGCGCTTCCCGGTCGTCCTCTTCGACTTCGACGGCACCGTGATCGACTCCGGGTCGATCATCATCGCGTCGATGCGGCACGCGACGAAGACTGTGCTCGGCCGCGAAATCCCGGACGAGGAGCTGGGCCGTGCCGTCGGCGGCTCCGGCCTGATCGAGCAGATGCGCCTGCTCGACGCCGACCGGGTCGACGAGCTGGTCGCCTGCTACCGCGAGCACAACGAGCCGCTCCATGCCGAGCTCGCAGAGTGCGCCGGCATCACCGACGTGCTGACGACGTTGAGGGAGGAGGGTCGGCGGCTGGGCGTCGTCACGGCAAAGCGGCGTGAGACCGTTCGACTGGCGTTCTCCTACCTGCCGCTGGAGCAGTTCTTCGACGTCGTCGTCGGCTCCGACGACACCGAGCGGCACAAGCCGGACCCCGCCCCACTCGAGCACGCGCTTCGACTGCTGGGCGCCACGCGCGACGAATCGGTCTACGTCGGCGACTCCCCCTTCGATATCCGCGCCGCAAAGGGCGCGGGCATGCACTCGATCGCCGTCACCTGGGGTGGCATCCACCCGCGCGCGCGGCTCGAGGCGGAGGAGCCCGACGCCGTCGTCGAGTCGGCCGAGGAGCTTCTTGCCGCCCTCTGATGCGCGGCGTACGCGCGCCGCCCAGCTGCGCGAGCAGCTCCACCATCACAACTATCGGTACCACGTGCTCGACGATCCCCAGGTCGGGGACGCCGAGTACGATCGCCTCTTCGACGAGCTGAAGGCGCTCGAGGAGGAGCACCCCGAGCTCGCCACCGACGACTCGCCGACACGGCGCGTCGGCGCGGCTCCCTCGGACAGGTTCAGGAAGGTCGAGCACCTGGCACCGATGGGGTCGCTCGAGAAGGTGACGACCGGCGAAGCGCTTCAGAAGTGGGCCGACGACGTGCGCAAGCGTCTGGACTCGGACGAGCCGGTCGCCTACGTGATCGAGCCGAAGATCGACGGCTCCGCGATCTCGCTGGTCTATGAGCACGGCCGGCTTGTGCGCGGCGCGACGCGCGGCGACGGGCTGCGCGGCGAGGAGGTGACCGTCAACCTGTGCACGATCCGCTCGATCCCGCTGACGCTGCAGGGCGCGCCGCCGCCGTTGCTGGAGGTGCGCGGCGAGGTGTACTTCCCGCTTTCCGGCTTCCGCCGCTTCAACGAGGAGCAGGTGGCGGCCGGGAAGGCGCCGGCACCGAATCCACGCAACGCGGCTGCCGGCTCGCTGCGGCAGCTCGACTCGCGTGTCACGGCGGGGCGGCCGCTCGCCGTCTGGGTCTACGGCACCGGCTACCGGGAGGGCGTCGCTCCGGACACCCACTTCGAGACGCTCGCGTGGTTGCGCGAGCGCGGCTTCCGCACGAACCCGTTCGCGGAGCGCTTCGAGTCGATCGAGGAGGTCGCAACGGCGATCGAACGCTGGGAACAGCGTCGCGCCAAGCTCGACTATGAGATCGACGGGATCGTGATCAAGGTCGACTCGTTCGACCAGCAGCAGCGTCTCGGTGCGCTGCACGAGCGGCCGCGCTGGGCGCGCGCATTCAAGTGGGCGCCGCTGACCGCCGAGACGAAGCTGCTGAAGATCGCGATCCGTGTCGGCCGCACCGGCGCCCTCAACCCGTGGGCGATCATGGAGCCGGTCAACGTCGGCGGGGTCATGGTCTCGCGCGCGACCCTGCACAACGAGGAAGACATCAATCGCAAGCAGATCCGCGAGGGCGACCGCGTGATCGTCCAGCGCGCTGGCGACGTGATCCCGCAGATCGTCGGCCCCGCCGGCCGGCACGCGAGAGGGACGAAAGAGTTCCGAATGCCCGCGCGCTGTCCGCTTTGCGACGCGGCGGTCGTCAAGCCGGAGGGCGAGGTGATGCACCGGTGCCCGAACCGGTCGTGTCCGTCGCGCGGGCTCGAGACGCTGAACAACTGGGTGATGGGCGCGATGGACATCGAGGGCGTGGGCGAGCAGTTCGTCCGCCGGCTCTGGGACGAGGGCCTGCTCCGTTCGATGCCCGACCTCTATCGCTTGACCGCCGAGCAGCTGCTGGAGCTTGAAGGCTACGGCGAGATCTCCGCCCGGAACGCGGTCGAGGCGATCGCGCTCTCGAAGCAGCAACCGTTCTCTCGCGTCCTCTTCGGGCTCAACATCCCCGACGTCGGGTGGGTGACCGCCCGCAACCTGGCGCGGCACTTCGGCGAGGTCGGCCGACTGCTCGACGCGAGCCAGGAGGAGATCCAGGAGGTCGAGGGGATCGGCCCGGATCGAGCCGAGTCGATCGCGGGGTGGTTCGAGGACGAGCAGAACCGGACGCTCGTCGCCGAGCTGCGCGAGCTCGGCCTCCGCTTCGAGGTCGGCGAGGAGGAAAAGCCGATCGAGGGGCCGCTGACAGGAACTCAGTACGTGGTCACGGGCACGCTCGAGTCGTTCTCGCGCGAGGAGGCAACAACCGCGCTCGAGGCGCTCGGCGCCAAGGTCACGGACAACGTCTCGAAGAAGACCACAGGCGTAGTCGTCGGCGGGAGCCCCGGCTCAAAGGCGGCGAAAGCCGAAAAGGCGGGCGTGCCGATCCTCGCTGAGGACGACCTGAAGCGACTTCTTGCCTCGTCCAAGGTCTAATCAGGGCTAGAAGGGTTGATCAGGTCAGACCTGATCAACCGACCTGGTCTGACTTGGTCTGACCAAGTCACAGCCAGTTTGTGACCAGAGCGACACGACTCTGCTACGGGGCGGCGGCGAGTACCGTCGCAAACCGGTCCTGCGCCAGCCTGGCCCAGTAGGTCGAGATCGGCCGGCCGTTCTGGATCACCGCGAAGACGTACCGGTCGCGGACGAAGCCCGAGAGGGCCGAGGCGGTCCGCGTCGTTCCGGTCTTCGCGATCACCTGGCCGCGGGCGGGACGCGACTCCATCCGGTCCTCGAGCGTGCCGTTGACGCCGGCGACCGCGAGCGACTGGAGGAAGGCGTCGCGCAGCCCGCCTTCGGCCAAACCAGCCTCGAGCAGCGCGACGACCGCCACGGCGGTGAGTCGGTCGAGCCCCGAGAGGCCGGAGCCGTCGGCGAGCCGCACGCCGGCCAGCGGTACGCCGGCCTCGTCGAGCGCAGTCCGGATCACGCGCGCCCCCGCCGCGGTCGAGCCGCGGGCGGCGAACACAGCGCCGAGCTGCTTCACGAGCATCTCGGCCGTGTAGTTGTCGCTCTCGCGGCCCATAAACCGGACGACATCCGCAAGCGGCTCCGAGACGTCGCGCGCAAGCGGCAGCCCCGATGTTGCCAGCACGCCCGTCCGGGTCCGTCCGGTGACGCGGACGCCTGCGGCCACGAGCGACCGGCGCAACATCGACCCAGCCGCCAGCGCTGGGTTCGGCGACGTGCGGCCGCGGTAGCGCCCGCGGTCGACGACGAGCGCGGAGAGCGGCGGCGACTCGTAGATGTAGAAGCCCGGGCGCCAGCCGGGTGCTGTGCGGCGCGCGTCGAACCACGACTCGTCCGCGATCACGGCGCCGTCGACGCTCCGGATCCCCCACGACGCGACTTCGGCGGCGAGAGCGTCGAGATCGGACGGCTTGAGCGTCGGGTCGCCGAAGCCGCGCAGCCAGAGGTCGCCGTGCCAGACGTCGCCGACGAGCGTGCCGCTGCCGACGACCTCGGTGTGGAAGCGGTAGCCGGGACCGAGCAGCGCGAGCGCTGCGTACGCAACCGGCAGCTTCTGGGTCGAGGCCGGGACGAGCGAGAGAGTCGCATTCCGCTCGAAGACGACCGATTTGGTGCGCAGGTCGATCACGAGCGCTGCTGTCCGCGCCGGATCGACGTTCGGTACGGCGAGCGCCTTCGCCAACCGCGTCGAGAGCGTCGGACCAACGGCCCCGCTCGGAGCTGCTTGCGCCGGTGCCGCGAGCACGAGCACTTGCACGAGCACGAGCATCGCGAGACATGGGCCGAAGCACCGCTGAAAATAGGCCCAGCGGCCCATGTCCGACGGCCGGGAGCTGCTGATAATCGTACGGCTGTGGACGATCGTCTCCCTGCGGTCATGGCCGAGATCCGGTCGTTGCTCGAGCTGCCCACGGGCGCCGAGCTGCCGCCGCGCGCCGAGGTCGAGCACACGCTGACGAGCGGCTACGCCTACGCGCTCGGACTGGAGCGGGAGCGGCTGCGGATCGAGCGCAGCCTGCGCGCGCTCGTACGCTCGGCGACGGGTCGCGATCCTGGCGAGCTCGCCGACCTCTCCCGCCGTCTCGCGCACGCCGATCAGGAGCTTGCGGCCGTCCGCGCGGTGCTTGCCTCCCTGCGCGCGCAAGCCCTGATCGACTAGACGATCCCGGACCGCACGGCGTAGACCGCGGCCTGGATCCGGTTCTCGATCTGCAGCTTCATCAGGATGTTCGAGATGTGGTTCTTGACCGTCTTCGGGCTGATGTGGAGCTCACCGGCGATCATCCCGTTGTCCTTGCCGTTTGCGATCAGCTTCAGCACCTGGATCTCGCGGTCGGAGAGCTCCGCGCGGATCGCGGCGGCGGCCTCTGGCGCCGCGGTCGTCGCGCGGACGTGCTGGAGCACCTTGCCGGCGATGTGCGGCGAGATCAGCGACTCGCCCACCGCCGCTGCCTCCAGCCCCTGCATCAGCACCTGAATCGACGCGTCTTTGAGCAGGTAACCGCAGGCGCCGGCGAGGATCGCGTCCATCACGTCCTGCTCCTGGTCGGAGATCGTCAGCACGACAACGCGGGTCAGCGGCGCGTCGCGGCTGATGTGGCGGGTGGCCTCGACACCGCTCATCCCCGGCATGTTCAGGTCCATGACGACCACGTCCGGAGCCGACTCGCGCACGTGGTGGAGCGCCTCCGAGCCGCCGGATGCCTCGGCGACGATGTCGACGCCCTGCTCCTCGAGCAGGTTGCGGAGGCCGGTGCGGAAGAGGTCGTGGTCGTCGACGAGGAGCACGCGAATGGCGTGCGATCCGGTGTCCTCGATCGGTGCTGTCTCGTTCAGCGCTGCCCTCCTCGGCGTGGCAGGCGCTGATTGTACTAGCGGATCGTGATGGTGACAGTCCGGCGACCCCACCGGAGCGCCTGCGCGGTCGTCGGAAACCAGACGTCGATCGTGTTCCCCTGCACGGCGCCACCGGTGTCGGCGGCGATCCCGACGCCGTACCCGGGGATCGTCAGCCGCGTCCCGAGTGGGATCACCGAGGGGTCGACGGCCACGACCCCGGGTGCCGTCGCGAGCCCCGTCGCGGTCCGGCCGCGCAGCGTGTAGCCGGTCGCGTTCACGGTCAGGGTGCGCGGCCCTGAGGGGATCGCGAGCGGCGGCGCGACCTCGATGGGCGCGAGCGCGGGCGTAGGGGTCGAGGCGACCGTGACCGTGGCCGTTCGCGCCTCGGCAGCGCGCGCCTGCGCCTCGATCGACGCGATCCGCCCGGCGTTGAGTCCCTGTTGCCGACGAAGGCTGCCGATGAAGAGCCGCCGCCCGGACGCGGTCGCTGCAAGCGAGACTGTGCGCGCTGCGGCCGCCGCGGCAAGCCTGTCCAGCTCGCGCTCCCGCTCTGCGAGCTGCGTGCCGAGGCCCGCGAGCCGCGTGCGCGCTGCGCGAGCCTGCTCGACGATCCGGTTGCTCTGGCCGGCTGCGCGGCTGATGCCGTCCAAGCCGGCGAGCGCCTCCTCCAGCGACTCGGCGCCCAACAGAACCGCCAGCGGATCGCTCCCGGGACGTTGGTAGAGAGCGCGGACAAGCTCGGCGAGCTGGGCCTCGGAGCTCGACACGGCCCGCTTCGCGACCGCGAGCTGGGCGCGCGCCGACGCCCGCTCGCGCAACAGCGCCATCTGCGTCGTCTCGACGCCAGCCAGCTCTGTGCGTGCGCGGCCGAGCGCGGCCTCGAGCGAGTAGAGCTCGACCGTCGCGGCCCTCGCGCGCGCCGCGAGCGAGCCCGAGTCGGCCCGTAGCCCGCCTGTCGGCGAGTGCGGCCCGGTGGCGTCCGCAGCCAGCGCGACCTGAACTGAGGCGAGCAGCAGCGCAGCGAGTAGCAGCAACCCCGTGGCGACGGCGGCCAAGCGCGCCCCATCGCTCGTCGAATGCGCTTTCACGAGGGGAGGACCGTAGCAACTCCGGAGCGTCGCTGCGATTGTTTGTGCTTCGCCGGCGGCCCGACGCTGCCGCGGTTTTTGGCTCTGTTGAGCGTTGCAGCCGTCCGGCATGGCTGCTAGGGTGCGCCACTTGTGACAGACCTGGCCCCCACCGGGCTGCCACGCGTGGTCGAACGGAAGGACGCGTAATCCGTTCGGACACCAGGCAGGCGCCGCTGATCCTCACTCTGCTCACGGCCATTCTCGTGGCGGCTGCTTTGGCGACTGTGAACACAGCGGCGGCTGATCCGTCGGTTGCGGCGAAGCGAGCCGAGGCGCAGGGCGTGCTCGCCCAGATCCAGGAGATCGACGGGCAGCTCTCGCACGCGATCGAGTCGTACAACCTCGCGAACGTGAAGCTCGACCGGATCAGGGGCGAGCTGAAGACGAACACGCGGCATCTCACAATCGCGAGGACGAGCCTGAAGGCGGCACAGACCCACCTCTCCGAGCGTCTCGTCGCGCTGTACAAGAACGGTGACGGCAACGCGATCGACGTGATCCTCGGCGCCCAGTCGATCGACGACCTGCTCAACCGGCTCGATGCGGTCGACCGCGTCTCGGAGCAGGACGCACGAGTGCTGCACGAGGTCAAGAGCTTCCGCGCCCAGGTGATCCAACGCAAGGGTCGGCTCGAGCGCGCGCAGCGCGCGCAGGTGCAGTTTGTCGCGACCAAGGCGGCGCAACGGCAATCGATCGAGAGCCAACTCGCCGAGCGTCAGCGGCTGCTCTCCTCGATCAAGGATCAGATCGCGGGTCTCGAGGCGGCCGAGCGCCGTCGCCAGGAGCGGCTCGCCGCCCAGGCTCAGGCACGCTTCCGGGCAGCGCAGCAACAGGCACAGGCCCAGCCCGAAGCTGCTCAGGTTGAGGCGCTCGTCCAGCCGGCGCCCCTCGAGGAGACCGGCTCGATCGCGCCGGCGCCCGATGCGCGCTACGGCGGGGTGGTCGGGATCGCGATGCAGTACCTCAGCGTCCCCTACGTCTGGGGCGGCGCCAGCCCGTCGGGGTTCGACTGCTCCGGCTTTTCGATGTACGTCTTCGCGCAGGTCGGCGTGTCGCTGCCGCACCACGCCGCCTCGCAGTACGGCATGGGCACGGCGGTCTCGAGGGAACAGCTGCAGGCCGGCGACCTCGTCTTCTTCAACGGGCTCGGCCATATGGGTATCTACATCGGCGGCGGCCAGTTCATCCACGCGCCGCACAGCGGCGACGTCGTCAATATCTCCAGCCTTTCCGACTCCTGGTACGCCCGTACCTGGGTCGGCGCGAGACGTCTCTAGCCTGCGGCCGAGTGCTCGTGCCCGTGGTGGGCGTGCACGACGGCGTGTCCCTTGCCGCGTGCGATCAGCCAGCGGTTGACCGGGAACGCGACCGCGCCGGCGATCAGGAGCGCAGCTGCGAGGCTGCCCCAGAAGAGCAC
>JBDSOJ010000094.1:0-12114 GCA_039914895.1 Gaiellaceae bacterium | reverse complement strand
TCAGCTCCGGACGTTCCATCCCGCCTCCCTCAGCTCGGCCTTCAGCTCGGGCAGCCGCTCGGGCCGCTCGTGCACGATCGACGCGATCAGCGCCGCCTCGGCGCCCACCTCGAACGCCTCGGCGAGGTGGCCCGACTCTCCGGCGCCACCGGAGGCGATCACCGGCGCCTCGACCGCCTCCGCAACCGAGCGCGTCAGCTCGAGGTCGTAGCCTGTGCGCGTGCCGTCGGCGTCGATCGAGGTGAGCAGGAGCTCGCCCGCGCCGCACGCGACCGCGCGGCCCGCCCACGCGACTGCGTCCAGCCCGCGCGGCCTGCGACCGCCATGCGTGACGACCTCGCCGGCGCGCGCGTCGATCGCACAGACGACCGCCTGGGACCCGAACTCGTCCGCGAGCGCCCCAAGAATGCGAGGATCGTCGACGGCGGAGCGGTTGACCGCCACCTTGTCGGCGCCGGCGCGCAGGAGCGCCCGTGCGTCGTCGAGGCCGGAGATGCCGCCGCCGACGGTGAACGGGATCGTCAGCTCCGCGGCGGCTCGCTCGACGACCTCGAGCGTCGGCCCCCGCTGCTCGATCGACGCGGTGATGTCGAGGAAGACGAGCTCGTCCGCGCCGAGCTCGGAGTACCGGGTGGCGAGCTCGACTGGGTCGCCGACGTCGCGCAGCGACTCGAACCGGACGCCCTTGACGACGCGACCGCCCGCGACGTCCAGGCAGGGGATCACGCGCTTCTTGACCATCGGATCGCGTTCTCGAGCACGCGCGCGCCGGCCGCGCCGCTCCGCTCGGGATGGAACTGAACGCCCGCAAGCAAGCCCGATTCGATCGCGGCCACGAGCGTCCCGTCGTGCTCGACCTCGGCCACGGTGACGTCCCCCGCGGGCTCCGCGCCGTAGCTGTGAGCGAAGTAGACGTCCGCGCCGTCGAGCCCGTCGAGGAGCGCCGATGGGCGCGTCAGCGCCAGCGCGTTCCAGCCCATGTGCGGCACGCGCCGCGCCCGCACGCGGCGCACCGGGCCCTCGAGCAGCCCGAGCCCGCAGCCGCCTTCCTCGCTCTCCTCGAACAGGAGCTGCATGCCGACGCAGATGCCAAGCAGCGGCCGGCCGGCAGCGGCGCGCTCGCGCAGCGCCTCGGCGACCGGCGCGAGCCCGCGCGCGGCGCTCTCGACATGCCCGACGCCCGCGATCACAGCGAGCGGCGCCTCGCGCACGGCGGCGGGATCGATCGAGATCTCGGGGGACGCGCCCGCCCGCTCGAGCGCAGCGCAGACGCTGCGCAGGTTCCCGGCGCCGTAGTCGGCCAGCACCACCCTCACGCGAGTCCCTTCGTCGAGCGGACGCCTTCGCCACCGGGGGCGCACGCCTGCCGCAGCGCCTGGCCCAGCGCCTTGAACGCCGCCTCGGCGACGTGATGGTCGTTCTTGCCGGAGGAGGAGAGGTGGAGCGTGAACCCGCCCTGCACCGCGAGCCGCTCGAGCGCGTGCGGGAGGAGCGACGGCGCGAGCCCGCCGATTCGCTCGCCGAGGAACGCGAGCTCGATCTCCGCGTGCGGCCGGCGGACGAGGTCGACCGCCGCGGTCGCGAGCGCCTCGTCCATCGGCACCGACGCCGAGCCGTATCGGGCGAGGCCGGCACGATCTCCGAGCGCGGCCGTGCAGGCATCGCCGAGCGCCGCGAGCACGTCCTCGACCGTGTGGTGCTCGTCGACGTCGAGATCGCCGCCCGCGAGCAGGTCGAGATCGAAGTTGCCGTGGAAGGCACAGAGCGTGAGCAGGTGGTCGAGGAAGCCGATCCCGGTGGCGACGCGCGCGCGGCCGGCGCCGTCGAGGTCGAGCACGATCCGCAGCGCCGTCTCCGTGCTCGTGCGCGCGACGAGCGCCGTCCGGGCGGGCGCCGTACCACCCGTCGCGCCGAGCGCTGAGAGGAGAAGGTCGTTCTCGGGCGGGCGACGCAACGAGATGCGGATCCCCTCGGCGAAGACCCGGACGACGAGCCCGACCGCCTCCAGCCTGTCGCCGAGCGGCTCGTCCGAGCGCAGCCAGACGAAGTTGCCGTGCGCCTCCGGGCAGTCGTGGCCCGCCGCGACCAGGGCTGCGCGCACACGCTTGCGCTCCGCGATCGTCGCCTCGACGTCCAGGCGCGGCTCGCGCAGTGCCGCGGCGGCAATCCGCGCGGCGGGGGCAGAGACGCTCGCGGGCGGCCGGCGGCGATCGAGCTCGGCGGCGGCCCCGGGCGAGGCGACCGCGTACCCAACCCGCAGCGCCGCCAGGCCGAACGCCTTCGAGAGCGTGCGCAGCACGATCAGGTTCGGCAGCTCGGCGAGGAGCGGCACACAGGTGGCGCCGGCGAACTCCCAGTACGCCTCGTCGACGACCACGGCCGCATCCGGGTGCGCGCGCGCTATTGCGGCGACCTCGTCGGGCGGTCGCAGCTCGCCCGTGGGGTTGTTCGGGTTGCAGACCCAGATCAGGTCGGCGCCGTCCAGCTTGGTGACGACTTCGGCGCCCTCGAGCTGGGACGCGATCCCGTAGAGACCGTACGTCGGCGGAGAGACCGCGGCGCGCCGTCCAGGGGCGAGGAACGTCTTCGCGCAAACGGCGATCAGCTCGTCCGCGCCGGCGCCCACGACGATCTGCTCCGGCGCCACGCCGGCGTAGGCGGCTGCTGCTTCGCGCAGCTCGCGATAGGTGCCGTCCGGGTAGTCGTTCAGGCGCGCGAAGCTCTCCGCGAGCGGCACCTGCGGCACCCCCGGCAAGGGTGGAGTGTTCTGGTCGAAACGGAGCACCTGCTCGGACCGGAGACCGTGGCGGGCCGCAACCTCCTCGCTCGAGGGCGCCCAGGCGTACGGCCGGTAGTCCTCGGCGAGCGCAGTCGGGTTCACCGCGACTCCAGCGCGGCGGCGTGGCGCGGCAGGCCTTCGACGCGCGCGAACGGAAGCGCGATCTCGCGGACGCGCTCGAGCGAGTCGGCACGCACGAGCTGGATCGGCTTCAGGAAGCTCTCGAGCCCGAGCCCGCCCGCGCCTTTCGCGAGCCCGCCCGTCGGCAGGACGTGCGTTGCCCCCGAGGCGTAGTCCCCGACGACGGCCGAGGTGCGCACGAAGACCGTGCCGGCGTTGCGCACCCGCACCGCTACCGCGTCGGCGTCGGCGAGCCAGAGCTCGAGGTGCTCCGGCGCGTAGTCGTCGGAGCGGGCGAGCGCCTCGTCCAGGCACGAGAAGCGTTCGATGCGAACGTTGTCTTCATCGGCAACGAGCTGCGCAACCGCGTCGGCGAGCCGGTCGTCGAGCGCGAGCAGAAGCGCCTCGCTGTCGGGCCCGTGCTCGGCCTGTGCGAGCAGGTCGGCGGCGCACTGGGCGGGATCGGCGGTCGCGTCCGCGATCACGACGACCTCACTCGGCCCCGCGGGCAGGTCGATCGCGACGGCGCTCGAGACGAGCAGCTTCGCGGCGGTGACCCAGCGGTTTCCCGGTCCGACGATCTTGTCGACCGGAGCGATCGTCTCGGTTCCGTAGGCGAGTGCCGCGACCGCCTGGGCGCCCCCGACCGCGTACACCTCCTCGATTCCGAGCTCGTGCGCGACGGCGAGCGTCGCCTCGGCCGGACGAGGGGTGACGACGGCGATCCGCTCCACTCCCGCCACGCGGGCGGGCACGGCGGTCATCACGAGCGACGACGGGTAGGCAACACGGCCGCCGGGGACGTAGACCCCCACCGACGAGAGCGGCCGCCAGCAACGCTCGGAGACGACGCCCGGTACCGCCTCCACAGACGTGTCGGCCGGACGCTGCGCCTCGGAGAACACCGCGACGGCCGCTGCGAGCGCACGCACCGAGGCGAGCACGTCGTCGTCGAGCCGGGCGGCGCCGAGCGCCTCGGCCGGGACGCGGAGCACGGGCCGCGCTCCGTCGAGCTGCTCGGTCCAGTCGAGCAATCCCTTGTCGCCGCGGGCGCGCACGTCCGCGACGATCTCGGCGACCCGCGGCAAGACCTCGTCGAGCCCGAACGCCCTCACGGAATCAACCGCTCCACCGGGAGCACCAGAATCGAGGAGGCGCCCGCCGCCTTCAGGGACGGCAACAGGCTCCAGATCGCGTCGGCCTCGACCGCGGCGTGCACCGCCTTCATCCCCACCTCGGCGAGGTCGAGCACCGACGGCGAGGCCATGCCGGGGATCAGCGCCTCGACCTCCGCGAGCGCGGCCACCGGCACGTTCATCATCAGATAGCGGCGGCGGCGTGCGGCGACGACCCCGGCGAGCATCAGCTGCAGCCGCTCGACGAGCTCGCCGTTCTCCGCCAGCGCCGCCTCGCCGGCGACGAGGACGGCCTGCGACTCGAGCAGCTTGCCCAACAGGCGGAGACCGTTGGCGCTGGCCGTGGAGCCGGTCGAGACGAGATCGACGATCGCGTCGGAGAGCCCAAGCCGTGGCGCCGCCTCGACCGACCCCGAGACCGGCACCAGCTCGGCCTCGATCCCCAGCTTCGCGAGACCGGCGCGCGTCGAGACGGGGTACGCGGTTGCGACGCGCAGCCCGTGGAGGTCGCGCAGCTCGGCGTGGGGCGCGTCCTCAGGCACGGCGGCCTGGAGCGAGCAGCGCGCGAACCCCAGCTCGGCGAGAGCGACGACATCGGCTCGCGCCTCGGCGACGAGATTCGCGCCGGTGATCCCGAGGTCGACAACGCCGTCCTGGACGTACTCGGGGACGTCGTGCGCCCGCACGAGCAGGAGATCGACGGGCGCATTCGCGCACGGGACCACCAACGCCCGCTCGGTGGCCTCGAAGCTGAGGCCGGCATCGGCGCAGAGCCGGAGCGCAGGCTCCGACATCCGACCCTTCGACGGGACGGCGAGCGTGAGCCGGCCGGCGGTCACCTAGTGCGCTTCCGCTTACGGTGGAGGCGGTCGAGCGCGATTCGATAGCCGCCGGTGCCGTGGCGCAGCCATTGCGCGACCCGCGTCACGGTGGCCGTGCTCGTCGGCACGCGCTCAGCGATCTCGAGGTAGGACACACCCTGCTCGAGCAGCTCCACCGTACGCCAGCGATGTGCGAGCGCCTCCAGCTCGGGGAGCGTGCAGAGGTCGCGCAGGAAGCGCTGCACCTCGTCGCGGCTCCGCAGCGCCAGCACGGCGTCCGCGAGCTCGCCCAGCCCGGGCACGGCCTCGACGTCTCGGTGTGTGGTCGAATTGGTCATCACGTCATGATAGCATGGTAGCGTGCTAACACATCGCGCCTTCACTGTCTACCCGGCGATCGACGTGCTCGATGGTCGCGCCGTGCGACTCTCCGAGGGCCGCCGCGAGCGCGTGACGATCGAAGCGGGCGATCCGGCTGCGCTCGCGGTGCGCTGGGCCGGAGAGGGCGCGACGTGGCTGCACCTCGTCGACCTCGACGGCGCTTTCGACGCCTCACCGTCAACCGAGCTCGTCCGCCGAGTCGCTGACGCAGGCGCGAGCGTGCAGGTCGGCGGCGGCTACCGCAGCGTCGACGCGATCGAGTCGGCGTTCGCTGCCGGAGCGACGCGCGTGCTCGTCGGGACCGCCGCCCTCTCCCCCGGCTTCCTCGCCGACGCGGCTGTGCGCTTCGGCGAGTCGCTCGTCGTCGCCATCGACGCGCGCGACGGCCGCGTCGCAGTCGAAGGCTGGATCGAGGCGGCGGACGTCGCTCCGGCCGAGCTCGCGCACCGCTGCGCGCAAGTCGGGATCGCCAGGCTGCTCGTCACGAGCACGAGGCGCGACGGCTCGCTCCGAGGCCCCGACCTCGCGCTGCTCGAAGAGGTGCTCGACGCCTCCAACCTCCCGGTCCTGGCAGCCGGCGGCATCTCCTCGCTCGACGATCTCCGGGCCGTGCGCGAGCTGGGCTGCGAGGGCGCCGTGACGGGCACCGCTCTCCTGCTCGGGCGTTTCAGCCTGGCGGAGGCGGTTAGCCTGCAGAGATGAGCAGCCGCAGCGTCGAGATCTGGAGCGCCGCGCTCCTGCTCGACCACCGGCTGCTTGTCCTGGGCGCACAGCCGAACGAGACGTTCGAGCATGCATTCGCGCGGCTGGACGAGACTCCGTGAGCATTCGCTTCGTCGACGAGCTCGACGACAGCTTCGGGTGGACGGAGAGCGCGACGATGCGGCGCACGTCTCACGCTCTCGCCGTCAACGGCCGCGTCTGGTTGATCGATCCGATCGAAGGCGACGGCGTCGAGGAGCGCGTCCGCGCGCTCGGTGAGCCCGCCGGCGTGATCCAGCTGATCGACCGGCATAGCCGCGACGGCGCCGCCCTGGCCGCTCGACTCCGCGTCCCGCTGCACGTTGTCCCGGAGTCGCTGCCCGAGACGCCGTTCCGGTTCCTGCCCGTGCTCCGGGGCCGCTGGTGGCAAGAGGTCGCGCTCTGGTGGCCGGAGCAGCGGATCCTCCTCTGCGCCGACGCGCTCGGCACGATCCCGTTCTTCCGCGCCGGGGACGAGGCAGCCGGGCTGCACCCCTTCTTCCGGCTCAGGCGCCCTCGCTCGCTCGCCGGCCTCGATGTCGAGCACCTGCTTGTCGGTCACGGAGAGGGCATCCATGGCATGGCCGCCGCGGCCGCCCTCGAGCACGCGCTCCGGACGGGCCGTCGCCGCTTCCCGCGCTGGCTGACGGGGATCCCGCGCATCGTCCGCAACCGTTACTAGTGGTCTGACCGGCAAACGTTGCCGGTCAAACCACTAGCGCGCGCGGCTGAGCAGTCCGGGTCGGACGAGCCGCGGCGGCGCCTTCAAGCCCGCGTCGCGCACGGACGGGTTGACCGGCTCGGCGAGCGGCGCGGCGGCGAATGACGCGGCCCGGCGCTCGGAGGGTGCGTCGGCGTAGAGCGTCGTCCGCTGCCGCGGAACGCGGTTGTTGGCGCGGATCAGCGCCTCCATCGCCTCCGGCGGCATCTCCTGGCCGTGCTCCGAGCCGGCGGAGCGCGAGATCGACTCGTTCATCAGCGTGCCACCGAGGTCATTCACACCTGCGCGGAGCACGGCCGCGACTCCCTCGGGGCCGAGCTTCACCCACGACGCCTGGATGTTCGTGATCTTAGGATGAAGCGCCAGCCGGGCAACCGCGTGCAGGAGCAGTGACTCACCGAAGGTCGGGCCCGAGCGTGCCCGGCCCTGCAGCCACATCGGCGCCTCCATGTGCACGAACGGCAATGGAACGAACTCCGTGAAGCCCCCCGATCGCACCTGTTGCTCACGTGCGCGCAACAGATGTCGTGCCCAGTGTTCCGGCCGCTCGACGTGGCCGAACATGATCGTGACGTTCGAGGCCAGACCCACTCGGTGCGCGGCGTCATGCACCGCAAGCCATTGCTCGGTCGAGACCTTGTCCGGGCAGATGATTGCGCGCACCTCGTCGTCGAGGATCTCCGCGGCCGTGCCGGGGAGCGAGCCGAGGCCGAGCGAGCGCAGGTGCTCCAGGTACTGCTCGAGCGGGAGGCCGAGCGTCGCCGCGCCCTGCCAGACCTCGAGCGCCGAGAAGGCATGGATGTGCAGCTCTGGCAGCTCGGCCCGGATCGCATCGACGACCGAGGCGTAGTAGTCGCCCGTGAAGGCCGGATGGATGCCGCCTTGCAGACACACCTCGGTGGCGCCCCGCTCCCATGCCTCGCGCGCGCGGCGGACGATCTCCTCGTGCGGGACGAGGTACGGCGCACCGCGCAGATTGGCCGCCAGCTTCCCCTTCGAGAAGGCGCAAAAACCGCAGCGGAAATAGCAGACGTTCGTGTACTGGATGTTCCGCGTGACGACGTAGCTGACCGTGTCGCCGCAGACCTCACGTCGAAGCCGGTCGGCGGCCGCGAAGACCCGCTGACGCTCGTCGCCGCGGGCGCGGAAGAGCCGCACGAGCTCCTCCTCCCCGAGCTCGCCGGCCGTATCGAGCGGCAGGGCATCGCACGAGACGATGAAGGGAACGCCGCCGGCTTCGCCCGGATGCCAGCCGTCCTCGCGCGCGAGCCCGAGCGCGTCGGACGCGCGCAGGACGTGCGGGTACACCTGTTGGTCTAGCCAGGTCTGATCAACTAGACCAGGGTAAACCGGCAGCCTTGCAGCCAAGTTGAGCAACCTCGACCTGGTCGCTTGACCAAGTCTGACCAGGTCGGGCCAGGGCGCTTCGGGGTTGACGTGGTCGATCGTGACCGGGCTGACGCCGCCCCAATCGTCGATGCCGGCGTCGAGCAACCGAGGAAAGTCGTCGTAGGCGAGGTTCGGCGGCGCCTGCACGGCCACGTCGTCCGGAAGCAGCAGCCGCGCAGCAGCGATCGTCCACAGATGGTCGTCGAGGCTCGGCTCGGGATGCGATGCCATGCGGGTGCCCGGCTTCGCGCGGAAGTTCTGCACGATCACCTCCTGGAGGTGGTCGTAACGCTCGTGCAGCGCGGCCAGCGCCTGGAGCGCCTCCAGCCGCTCCACCCGCGTCTCGCCGATCCCGATCAGGATCCCGCTCGTGAACGGGATTCTCAGCTCCCCGGCGAGCTCGATCGTCTCCAGCCGCCGTGCCGGCAGCTTGTCAGGGGATGCCCAGTGCGGCCCGCCCTTCGCGGCGAGCCGCTCCGAGACCGTCTCGAGCATGATCCCCATCGAGGCCGAGACCGGCCGCAGCGCCGCGAGCTCCGCCCTGCTCATCACGCCCGGGTTCAGGTGCGGCAGCAGGCCCGTCTCCTCGAGCACGAGCCCGGCGACCCGGGCGAGGTACTCGAGCGTCGAGTCGCAGCCGAGCGCCCCGAGCTCGTCCCGCGCCACCCTGTAGCGCAGCTCCGGCTTGTCGCCGAGCGTGAAGAGCGCCTCGGTGCAGCCGGCCGCCGCGCCGGCGCGGGCAATCGCCAGCACCTCGTCCTCGGTCAGGTACGCGCGCTCCCCGCGCCGCGGCGGCCGGGCGAAGGTGCAGTACCCGCACACGTCGCGGCACAGCGTCGTCAGCGGGACGAACACCTTTGGCGAGTAGGTGACGAGACCGTCACCGCGCCGCCGCTCGCGCGCCGCCGCGAGCAGATCGTCGAGCGGCGCCTCGAGCAGCGCGTCCATGCTCAGACCCTATCTCGCGGGCTTTGAGCTCCAGAGCCCGCCGAAGCTCCTCCAGCTCCCCTCCGACCAGCGCTGCAGCAGCGCCTGCTCGATCGGGAAGCGATCCGTCGCGCTCGTCTCGACCGTCAGCCCCGGCAGCAGGAACGGGTTGGAGGGGTCGTTCAGCTTTCGCGTCTGCGCAAGCACCGACGCGCGGGTCGGATTCCGGCCCGCCGCCTTCAGCACCTTCGCGAGCTGATAGGCGACCGCCATCCCGTGGACGTGGTCGACGTCCCGCTGGTTCGCGCCCTTCGCAAAGCGCGACATGATCGAGCGGTAGAGCTTCATCGCCGCGTCGCTCCGCCACTTCGCGTCGGTCGGATCCTTGACGAAGACGATCGAGACCGAGTTCTCGACCGCCCTGTTCGTGCCGCCCTCGGAAGCGAGCGTCATGACCTTCGCCGCGCTCGAGGCGGCGTTGTTGACGATGAGCGGCCGCCAGCCGAGCCGGTTCGCGAACGCGTAGCTTTGGATCGCGTTCCGCGGCGTTGCGAACAGCGCGAGCACGTCCGCGCCCGACGCCTTTAAACGCGAGATCTGCGACTGCACGTCCGGCGCCGTCACGTCGTATGGCTGCACAGCGACGATCCTGACCGCCGAGCGCGCGAGCCCCTGCTTCAGCCCGGCAAGCAGCTCCTTGCCGAAGTCGTCGTTCTGAAAGAGGACGCCGACCTTCCCGCCCGGCCTGGCGCGCGCCAGGTAGCTGCCGTAGATCCAGCCTTCGGCGCGGTGGCTCGGCTGAAAGCCGATCGTTGACGGGTACGTCGTGTAGTCGCGACCGAACGTGGTCGCGCCGGATGCGACAAAGAGCTGCGGCACCTTCGCCGCGTTCAGGTAGTTGCGGATCGCAAGGTTGTGCTCGCTGCCGAGCGAGTTGAAGATCGCGAAGACCCCGTCCTGCTCGACGAGCTGCCGCGTCGCCTGCTCGGTGCGGGCGGGGTCGGCTCCGTCGTCGACGAACGCATACCTGATCGTGCGGCCGTTGACACCGCCGCGCGCATTCACGTACCGGAAGTAGGCGGCGGCGCCGCGTGCGACCGAGGCAGTTGCAGACGTGGAGCCGGAGAGCGGCGCCGTGCCGCCGACGAGGATCGTCGTCGCGGTGATGCCGGGATCGGCGCTCGTCGCCGCGGTGGCGCCGGTCGTGATCGCGCCCGCCAGAGCAATCGCGACGAGAGCGAGCCTCAAAGCGCTCGCGTTACGACTTCGCTCCGAATCGAGCTCCAAGCGCTTGCAGCCGGCGCAGGAGCCCACCCGCCCCGCCCGGCAGGACGATCATGACGAGGATCAGGATCACGCCGTACACCACCGCCGGCGCACCCTGCGCCTTCGAGACCTCCTGGGCCCAGAGCGGCAGGAACTGGATGAAGATAGCCCCGAAGACGAGCGGCCAGAGCGACCCGAGCCCGCCGACGACGACGCCGACGAGCAGGAAGATCGAGAGCGTGATCGGGTACGTGTCCGGGTTGACGAACGTCGTAGCGATCGCGAGCAGCGAGCCGGCGACCCCCGCGTAGAAGGCGCTGATCCCGAAGGCGAGCGTCTTGTAGGTCGCGAGATTGACGCCCGAAGAGGCGGCGGCGAGCTCGCTGTCGCGGACGGCGCGGAACGAGCGGCCGATCTTCCCGCGCAGCAGCGCCCATGCGAGCGCGAACATCACGAGCGCGATCGTCCAGCACAGGTAGTAGAGCCACTCGTTGAAGGTCGGGATCGTGAACCCGAGGATGTCGATGCCGAGCTCCGTCGACTCGAACGTGACCGGATCTGTGATCGACTGACTCTGCGTCTGCGTCTCGATCCCGAACAGGTTGATCCCGCCACCGCCGCCGGTGAACGCCTCGAAACGCTCGTACTTGATCAACCCGGGCATCGCGACCGCCACCGCGAACGTCGCGAGCGCGAGGTAGAGGCCGGTCAGACGCAGCGCCGGGAAGCCGAAGAGAAAGCCGACGACGCCGGCGACGAGACCCGCGAGCGGGATCGTCCAGATGTCCCGCACGTCGGCGGTGAAGTGATGGCCGAGCAGCTCGAGCGGCGGCTCCTGGTTCGACATCAAGATCGCGGTCGTGTAGCCGCCGATCGCCATGAACGCGCCGTGCCCGAGCGAGATCTGGCCCGTGTAGCCCGTGAGCACGTTCAGCCCGAGCAGCGCGATGAAATAGATGCCGACATACGCGAACTGCTGCGCGCGGAAGTCACTGATGAAGCGCGGCAGGAGCATGACCGCCGCGGCGGCAAGCAGGAAGATCCCGACGCGGCTCAGGTCGGTCCGCTTCACACACGCCTCGTGACGGCCGTGCCGAACAGGCCCGCCGGACGGACGAGCAGGACGATCAGGATGATCAGCAATGCGACCGGGAGCCGCAGCCCGGCCCCGACGAAGTCGACGTACGTCCCGATCAGGTTCAGCCCGACGCCGAGCATCAGGCCGCCGACGACGGCGCCGAAGGGCGAGTCGATCCCGCCGAGCACGGCCGCCGCGAACGCGTAGATCAGCACCGCCTGCATCATGTTCGGATCGAGGAAGACGGTCGGCGCCGTCAGCATGCCGGCGACGGCGCCGAGCATCGCGGCGAGGCCCCAGCCGATCGCGAGCATCCAGCCGACGCGGACGCCGACGAGCCGGCTCGCCTCGGGGTGGAGCGCGGAGGCCCGCAGCGCGAGGCCGGTCTTCGTGAACTGGAAGAAGGCCCAGAGCACGGCGACCATGACGAGCACGACCGCGAACGTGCCGACGTCCTGCTGCGAGATCGCGACGCCGCGGACGACCCAGGTGTTGTTCGGGAACGGGCTCGGGAAGGCGCGCACCTCGGCCGACCAGATCAACCCGGCGAGGCCGTTGAAGATCAGCACCAGCCCGATCGTCACGATCACCGTCGTCAGGATCGACGCGCGCTCGATCGGCCGGATGATCACGCGCTGGATTCCGAAGCCGAGCAGGAACGCGAGCACGAGCGTGGCCGCGAACGCCGGCCAGTATGACCAGCCGTGGTTCGCGGTCAGCGTCCAGGCGATGTAGGTCGTGAACATCGCCATCTC
>JBDSOJ010000070.1:0-29294 GCA_039914895.1 Gaiellaceae bacterium | reverse complement strand
AGACGCGCTCGAGCAGCTGGTCGCGGGTGAGCACGAGACCCTTGTGGTCGAGCAGCTCCCAGAGCAGGTCGAACTCCTTCGGCGCGAGCTGGATCTCCTCCTCGCCGACCTTGACCTCGCGACGGCCGGCGTTGATCGAGAGGTCGCCGTGATGCAGCTCCTCCTCGACGTCGCGGCGGCGCTCGGGTGCGGCCCGGCGAAGGACGCTCTTGACGCGGGCGACCAGCTCGCGGGGGTTGAACGGTTTCGTGAGGTAGTCGTCGGCACCGACCTCGAGGCCGATAATCTTGTCGACGTCCTCGTCGCGGGCGGTCAGCATCAGGATCGGGACGTCCGAGGTCTTGCGCACGCGACGGCAGATCTCGATCCCGTCGAGGTCGGGCAGCATCAGGTCGAGGATGATCAGCGCGGGCTGCTCGGCGGCGACCTGGGAGAGGGCGGCCGCACCGGTGGTGACAGCGCGCACGTCGTAGCCGGCGTTCTTGAGATAGAGCGAGACGAAGGAGGCGATCGACGGCTCGTCCTCCACGACCAGAATGGTCTGGGCACCTGCCGTCATCAGTCGGCGGCGGGACGGATCGCGTTCTTCTGGGGACGCTCCAGCGCGTCGAGCCGGAAACGTACTCCGGGCTCGGGCAGCGGATCGCACCTCGCGCGGTTCCTGCGGCAATCTGCCCCGTCGAGCGAGTAGACGCCCGGCTCGAGTGTGTCCCCCTCGATGAAGCCCGAGCCCTTGCCCACGACCGACAGATCGATCCCGCGCCCCTGGATCAAGACCCGGAAGCCGCCGCCGATGACGCGGAAGCGGATGCCCGCGCCGCTGTAGCGGATCCCGGTCTCGCCGACGAGCACGACCGGCTGGTCGTCGCCGGTGACCACGGGCACGTTGTCGTCACCGGGCGTGGTGTCGAAGATCGTGACGCTGCCGCGGTCGAGCCGCCCGATTACGCCGCCGCGTGCCTGCAGGTTGACCTTGCCGCGCCCGTCCTCGACCGAGAGCGTGCCCTCGCCCACGTTCACGGCCGCGAGGGCCGCGATCGGCAGGGAGAGCGCTAGCAGCGCCAGGAGGAGGAAAGTCTTCCGCATGGGTCGCATTATCGGCACACCGAGTGTGGCGCCGGTCAGGTTCATGTTAGGAAAGTGTAAGCGGCCGTCCGAGCTCGCATAGCCATAGATTTCCCCAATGAACGAGATCTCAGACTTCGGTGCGATCGTGCTCGTGGTCTCAGCCGGGATCTCGCTTGCGCTTTTCGGTCGCGCGATCACCGAGCGGCTGGCGATTCCGAGCGCGGCCTTGTTCCTCCTCGCCGCTGCTGTGGCGACCGATCTGGTGCCCCGGCTCGGCGACACGATCTCGTTCGTCGCCGTCGAGCGGATCGGCGTCGTCGCGCTGATCGTGATCCTCTTCGACGGCGGCCTGGACATCGGCTGGCGGCGCTTCCGCAGCTCGGCGGTGCCGATCCTCTCGCTCGGCGTTCTCGGCACCTTCGCATCGGCGGGGCTGGTCGCCGTCGCCGCGCACGCTCTCTTCGACCTCTCCTGGATCACGAGCGGCCTGCTCGGCGCCGCGCTCGCGCCGACCGACCCCGCGGTCACGTTCTCCGTCCTCGGCGGACGCGAGATCGGCGGGCGCACGGGGACGATGCTGAAGGGCGAGTCGGGCGCGAACGACCCCGTCGGGATCGCGCTGATGATCGGCCTGATCGAGCTGGCGACGAGCGACGACGGCACGTTCTGGGCGGTCGTGTGGGAGTTCGGGGTCGAGATGGCCGGCGGAATCGCGGTCGGCGTCGCCGGGGCCGCACTCCTGCTACCGCTGATGCGCCACGTGCCCCTGCCGTCGCCGGCGCTTTACCCGTTGCGGATGCTCGCGGCGGCGGGTGTCGTCTACGGCGCCGCCACGCTCGTCCACGGCTCCGGCTTCCTCGCCGTGTTCGTGGCGGGAATCCTGCTCGGCGACCGGCCGCTGCCGCACCGCCGCGAGGTCGATGCCTTTCTCTCGTCGCTCGGGAGCCTGGCCGAGATCGCGATGTTCGTCGCCCTCGGCCTCACGATCGACCTGACCGAGCTGTTCGAGACCGATGCCTGGATCGAGGGGCTCGTGTTGGCGGCGCTGCTGGCATTCGTGATCCGGCCGCTCGTCGTCGGGGCGCTGCTCATGCCCGTGAAGCTTGATCGCGGCGAGCGGCTGTTCGTGATGTGGAGCGGGCTCAAGGGTGCGGTGCCGATCCTGCTGGCGGCGCTCGCGCTGATCGGCGGCGTCGAGGACGGCCGCGAGATCTACGGGATCGTCTTCGTCGTCGTCCTCTTCTCCGTGCTCGTCCAGGGCACGCTCGTGCCGACGGTCGCCAAGAAGCTCGGCGTGCCGATGAGCGATCAGTCGTAGGTGTAGAAGCCGCGGCCGGACTTGCGCCCGAGCAGGCCGGCGTTCCGCATCGCGACGAGTCGCGGCGGCGGCGCCATCCGCTGCTCGCGCGTCTTCTCGTACAGCGCCTCGGAGGCGTGGACGTGGACGTCGATCCCGACGAGGTCGACGAGTGCGCACGGCCCCATCGGCCAGCCGGCGCCGTTGCGCAGCCCGGTGTCGAGATCCTCGGGGGTCACGCGCGCCTCGTCGAGGACGCGGATGCAGTCGTTCAGGAGCGGGATCAGAACGCGGTTGACGACGAACCCGGGCGTGTCGTAGCAGCGGATCGGCGTTTTCCCGATCCGCTCGCCGAGCGCGAACGCGGTCTCGAACGGCTCGTCCTCGGTCAGCTCCGCGCGGACGATCTCGACGAGCGGCATCAGCGGGGCCGGGTTGAAGAAGTGCATCCCGACGACGCGGCCGGGGTGCGTCGTGGCGGCTGCGATCTCGGTGACGGAGAGCGCAGAGGTGTTCGTCGCGAGCACCGCGTCCGGCCGGCAGATCCGTTCGAGCTCGGCGAACAGCTCCCGCTTCGGCTCCAGCTCCTCGACGATCGCCTCGATCACGAGGTCACAGTCGGCGAAATCGTCGAGCTCGGTCGTCAGGCTGAGACGGCCGACCGCCTCGTCGCGCGCCCCTTGCTCGAGCTGCCCTTTCTCGACCTTGCGGGTGAGGAAGTGCCCGATCCGGTCGCGCGCCTGCTCCCCCAGCTCGGCGGTGACCTCGCGGCCGACCGTGTCGACCCCGGCCTCGATGCAGAGTTGCGCGATGCCGGCACCCATCGCCCCGAGCCCGACCACACCGACTTTGCGCACGTCTGCCACGGCGCGCGATCCTATCCTACGCCGGCCACGCCTCACTCACCGTCCCCGAGCCGCTCTTCCACCCGACGCCGGAATGCAGCCGGGTCGATCGCGGGGAAGCGGTGGAGCTCACCTGCGATCTGCTCGAACGTCTCGAGCAGTACGGCGCGATCCACCAGACCGCGGTCGAGCATGGCGCGGACGTCCGCGAGGTCGCGCTCGTGCGCCCGCTCCAGCTTCGCGAGCGCCTGCGCTGCGAGGTCGAAATGACGGAACGTCACCGAACCTTCGCGGGCGACGAAGGGGCTTCGATCCTCCCAACCCTCGGGCACCGGGATGAAGTCGGCCGGACTCGCCAGCTCGACGTTCACCATCAGCTCGTCCTTCAGCCGCGCGAGTGCCCGCAAGAGCGCGTCCGACTCCGGCTCGAGCCTGAGATCGACGTCGACGGTCATGCCGCGCCAACCCTCGAGCACGGCCGTCGCGCCGCCGGTCAGATAGACGACGGTCTCCTCAGCGGCCGCGGCGCCGAGGTCGCGCATCAGCCTTCGAATCCGCGCCTCGTCGGCTAGCTTGCGCACTCTGCCGCGCGCTCGAAGCTGACGAGCCGGCGAATTAGGGCGTTGTAGCGGCCGTGCGCGTCGTCGCCGTGCTCGCCCCGGAGCAGCTCGTAGAGCCTGAGCTCCGCGGACCCGATCGGAGCCGGAACGTCGACGCCGACCGCGGATAGACGCGAGGCGCCGATCGAGACCAGCAGGGCCTCCACCGTCTCCCTTCCCCGACTGAGATCCGCGACGCCCCTCTCGACCAGATCCTGCCCGGGCAACTCCACGTCAGACGCGCTCGACGACTGCGGCGATCGCCTGGCCGAAGCCGATGCACATGCAGGCGATACCGTAGCGCGCCTCGCGGCGCTCGAGCTCGTTCACGAGTGTCGCGGTCACGCGCGCGCCGGTGGCGCCGAGCGGGTGACCGAGCGAGATGCCGCCGCCGTTCGGGTTGATGTCGTCGAAGCGGTCCTCGAGGCCCGCGTCGTGCGCGAACTGGAGCACGACCGATGCGAACGCCTCGTTCACCTCGATCACCGAGACGTCGTCCCACGTCAGGCCCGCCCTGTCGAGCGCCTTCCGGCACGCTTCCGGGTTGCCGTGCAGCATCCGGTAGGGGTCGACTCCGGCGAGCCCGAAGGAGACGAAGCGGGCGCGCGGCTCGAGGCCGAGGCGCGACGCGGCGGCCTCGCTCGTGACGAGCACCGCCGCAGCGCCGTCGACGATCTGGCTCGAGTTTCCAGCGGTGACGACACCGCCCGGGATGAACGCGGGCTGGAGCGACGCGAGCTTGTCGGCCGACGTATCGCGGCGGGGCGCCTCGTCGACCGCGAAGAGGACGGCCGCACCTGCGGCGCCGACCTCGACCGGGACGATCTCGTTCTCGAAGCGGCCGTCGTCGATCGCGGCGAGCGCGCGACGGTGCGACTCGAGCGAATAGTCGTCCAGCGACTCGCGCGAGAGGTTCCACTCGGACGCGAGCGCCTCGGCCGAGATCCCCTGCGGAACGATCTGCCAGAGCTCGGTGAGCCGATCCGAGAGGTCGCCGCCGTTCGATCCCATCGGGACGCGCGACATCATCTCCACACCGGCTGAGACGACGACGTCGAGTTGGCCGGACCAGATCGCCGCCGCGGCGTTGAAGTTCGTCTGCATCGAGGAGCCGCACTGGCGGTCGACAGTCGTGCCGCAGACGGTCTCCGGCCAACCGGCGATCAAGGGCGCCATCCGGCCGATGTTCCAGCCCTGCTCGCTGATCTGCGTGACGCACCCCATCTGGACGTCCTCGACCTCGGCCGGGTCGAGATCGTGGCGGGCAACGAGGCCGTTCAGCACCTGCGCCGCGAGCTCGTCGCCGCGCGTCCCCGCGAGCGAGCCGTTCCGCCGCCCGATCGGGCTGCGGACGGCGTCGAGGATCAGCGCGTCCGTGCTCATGGGAGCAGCATAGACTCAGGTCGTGGCCACGACGGCGTTCGAGAAGAAGCTGCTAATCGCGGGCGAATGGGTCGAGACCGGCGACTGGGTCGAGGTGTGCTCCCCCTACTCCGGCGAGCTCGTCGGCCGAGTGGCCAAGGCCGGGGCGGCGGAAGCCAGGCGCGCGGTCGACGCGGCCGAGGCGGCGATGCGCGAGCCGCTGCCCGCGCACAAGCGCGCGGAGATCCTCGTCCGGGTCGCCGGCCTCCTCGGCCGGCGCCACGAGGAGGTCGCGCAGACGATCGCGGCCGAGGCGGGCAAGCCGCTCAAGGCCGCCCGGGTCGAGACCTCGCGCGCGATGTCGACGTTCACGTTCGCGGCCGTCGAAGCGCGCAAGCTCGCGGGAGAGATGGTGCCGATGGACGCGTCGCAAGCGGGGACCGGCAAGCTCGCGTTCACGCTGCGGCAACCGATCGGCATCGTCGCCGCGATCTCGCCGTTCAACTTCCCGCTCAACCTCGTCGCCCACAAGCTCGCGCCCGCACTTGCCGCGGGCTGCGCCGTCGTCCTCAAGCCCGCCTCGCAAACGCCGTTCTCGGCGCTTCTGCTGGCGGAGCTCGAGACCGAGGCGGGCCTGCCGCCCGGTTGGGTAAACGTGCTCGTCGGGCCTGCGTCCGAGATCGGTGACGTCCTCGTCGAGGACGAGCGCGTCCGCGCGATCACCTTCACCGGCTCGGGCGACGTCGGCTGGAAGCTCGCCGAGCGGGCGCCTCGCAAGCGCGTCAAGCTCGAGCTCGGGAACGCGACGCCGGTGCTCGTCGAGGCCGACGCCGACATCGAGGACGTCGCGACGAAGCTCGCCGCGAACGCGTTCGCATTCGCCGGCCAGAGCTGCATCTCCGTGCAACGGATCTACGTCCAGCGCGACGTCTACGACGACCTCGTGACGCGCTTCGTGCCGAGGGTCGAGGCGCTGGTGGTCGGCGACCCGCTGGACGAGGCGACCGACGTGGGGCCGCTGATCGACGCCGACTCGCGCGAGCGCGTGCTCGCCTGGATCGAGGAGGCGCGCTCGGCCGGTGCGGACATCCTCACGGGCGGCGACCTGGACGGAGAGCTCCTCAGGCCGACGGTGATCGCAAACGCCGCTCCTGACCTGAAGGTCTCCTGCGAGGAGGTCTTCGGCCCGGTCTGCACGATCACCGCCTACGACACGCTCGACGAGGCGATCGCGCTCGCCAACGGGACGCGCTACGGGCTCCAGGCCGGCATCTTCACGAGCAACCTCAAGACGGCTCTGAGCGCAGCCGCGCGGCTCGAGTTCGGCGGCGTCACCGTCAACGAGGCTCCCACGTTCCGCGCCGACCAGATGCCCTACGGCGGCGTCAAGGACTCGGGCAACACGCGCGAAGGACCCGCGTACGCCGTGCGCGAGTTCACAGAGGATCGTCTCGTCGTCATCGACCTCTAGAGCCTCGAAGGGCGCTCCGAAGCCACTAGTACACTCGCCCGCATGGTGCGTCTTCCGCCCGTGCAACGGCTCCTGCGCCGCGAGGAACGACCGCGCCGGCGCCCCTCGCCCCCAACGAGCCAGCTCCGGCGCGAGCGGCGTGAGCTTCTGCGCCTGCGCGAGCAGAAGCTGCGCGACCTGGGCGGGCTCTCGCTCGAGATGTACCGGCGCGACCGCTTCCGCGAAGACCTGTTGCTCGAGCGCTGCGCCGAGCTGATCGGGCTCGAGGCGCGGATCCACGAGCTCGATGTCCTCCTCGGCGCCACGCAGCGCGCACCCGGCGTCCCGAAGACCGCCCGTTGCGAGTGCGGTGCGCCGCTCCTCTGGGGCTCGCACTTCTGCGCCACCTGCGGCCGGCCGGTCGCCGCGGCGGCGGACGGGCGATGAGCACCCCCGGACAGCCCCGCTGCCCCCGGTGCAACGCCCCCGTGGAGCCGAGCCAGGAGTACTGCCTCGACTGCGGCGGCCGCCTCGGGCGGGAGCTGTCAGGCCCGGTCGGCCGAGCCGCGACGACCGTCTCCGAGCGCCACGGCTGGGCGGGCGTGTGGGTCGTGCCCGCGCTGCTCGGACTCGTGATCGCCGTGCTCGGCACCGGTGCCGCGATCGCGATCTCCGGCGACGGCGAGGAGCCGGACGCGATCGCCACCGCGACCGGCGGCAGCCTCACCGTCACCGACACCACGCCGACCCTGACGGCGCCGGAGGAGCCGACGACGACCGCGACCGCCACCACGGCGCCCGCAACGACCGCCCCGCCCCCGCCGACGAACCCGGCCGTGATCGCGTGGCCGCGCGAGCGTCGCGGCTGGACGATCGTGCTGCTCTCGCTGCCGCAGACGAACGGTCGCGACGCCGCGGGCGCGCAGGCGAAGAAGGCGCGTGACGGCGGCCTTCGACGCGTCGGCGTCCTGGACTCCTCGCAGTATGCGAGCCTCCACCCGGGCTACTACGTCGTCTTCCAGGGCGTGTTCGAGAACGAAGCGGAAGCGTCCTCGGCGCTCCAGCGCGCCCGAACGGTGTTCCCGAGCGCCTACCAGCGCGAGATCGTTCAGTAGCGAGCAGGTGTAGGGACTCCCGGGCGCGGGGACACGCCTCGCAACCGCCCGGGTGAACCTCGTGCCGATTCTCGGCTTCGAAAGACTTATGTAAACGACTTTGTAACAGCACCGGAATCCGTATACTGGTGCCGACGGAACCGGCCGAATCCTCGTTTTCGGCCTGAATGCGGGACAGACAGGGAGCGATGACCGCCCAGATGGAAGCCCAACTCGTGCAGCTGCAGGCGTGCATGTATCAGTATTCGCGAGCGATCTACCGCTCGATCAAGGACCTGATCGACCCGTATGCGGAGCCGCCTGTACAGCTGGAGTCGCGCCGCTCGGTGCTCGAGCAGTGCGAGCAGACGATGGAGCGGCTGGCGGCCGACCCGCACTACTTCGCGAAGCCCGACCGAGCTCTCTTTCAGGACATCAGGCGCTTCTTCCCGATCACGGCGCAGGCGCAGGTCGCCTGGGCGGTGAAGGAGGGAGTCGCTGCGGCCATCGGCTTCATCGAGGAGCAGCTCGAAGCCGGGGCGCTCGACGGGGGCGTCGCCCGCTGCCGCGCGACCACCCGTAAGGGCAAGCCGTGCCAGCGCACTCCCCTGCCCGAACGGGACTACTGCCCGTCGCACCAGCACCTCGAACGCAGCCTCGCGGCGGCGTAGCTGCTGACGGCGAGCCGATAAGCTCGCCTTCGTGTCGCACGACACCGACAAGCTGATCCGTCAGCTCTCGCTCGTCGCCTTCCTGATGGCGGAGCGTCGGCCGCTGACCGCGCGCGACGTGAAGGGCAACGTCGAGGGCTACTCCGAGATGTCCGACGAGGCGTTCGCGCGCCGCTTCTACTCCGACCGCGCCGAGCTGATCGGCCTCGGCGTCCCACTCCACTCGCAGCGGGACGAGTTCACCGGCGAGGAGCTGTACACGCTCCGCTCCGAGAACTACTTCCTCGACGAGCTCGAGCTCGACGACGACGAGCTGGCGGCGCTCCAGACGGCGCTGTACATGCTCGAGGGAACGTTCGCGTACTCCGAGCCGCTCCGGCTCGCGCTCCAGAACCTCGCCCTCGGCCGGCCCGGGTTCGACGACGCTCCGACCGAGACGGCCGCAAGCGTGCAGGTGCGCGACCCCGACTACTCGCCCGAGATGGCCGGCCGGCTCTCGAAGCTCGAGTCGGCAATCGCGAAGCAGCGGACGATCAAGTTCAGCTACTGGTCTCCCCGGCGCGACCAGGTGCGGGAGCGGGCGCTCAACCCCTACGCGCTCCGCCGCGACCGCGGCACCTGGTACGTCGTCGGCCACGACCTCGACAACGAGGACGTCCGGACGTTCCGCGTCTCGCGCATTCGCAGCGACATCCGTTTCGCCACCCGCCGCGAGCGCGACTTCCGGCGTCCCGCCGACTTCCGGGTCGACGCGTATCGCGTCGGCGAGGACTGGCAGCATGGCCCGGTCGCCGGCACGGCGAAGGTCGAGGTGACGAGCGACACCGCCTGGTGGGTACACCGGACGCTACGGGAGGCCGGAACGCTGGTGGACGGCGTGTTCGAGACCGAGTACGCGGCGATCGGGCCGCTCGCCGGCTGGGTGCTGCGCCAGAACGGCCGCGCCGTCCCACTCGAGCCCGAAGAGCTGCGGGCAGCCTGCGCCGAGGGTCTCGGGCGCGTTCGTGCGGCGCACGAGGCCGAGCCGCCGAAGCTCGCGCGCGAGAAGGCGACCGAGGCGGCGCCCGACGGCGGCGAGCGCCCCGCCCCCGCCGTCGCACCGGAACGGTTCGGCGTCCTCCAGGCGCTGCTCGCCTACCTGCTCGCCGCGTGTGGCGAGAACCGCGACGCGCAGCTCGACGCGGACGATCTCGCGGCGCGCTTCCACATCCCGCGCGAGGAGCTCCAGGATCACCTTTCGCTGCTGAACCTCGTCAACTTCGGCGGCGGCTGCTACACGGTCTATGCCGAGCTCGACGGCGGCTCGGTGCGCGTGGACAAGGAGCTGTACGGCGACGTCTTCCGGCTCGCTCCGCGCCTGACGCCGCTCGAGGCCCGTGCGATCCGCCTCGCGCTCGACATCGTCGGGCCGTCGATCGCAGCGCAGGTGCACACGCCGCTCGACCGCGTCCGCAAGAAGCTCGAGGACACGTTCGGGCAGTTCGAGGACCATCAGACGCCCGAGCCGCGCGCGGAGCTGGACGAAGAAGAGCTCGTCGCGACACTCTCCCGCGGGATCGCCGAGCGCCGAGTCGTCGCGATCGATTACATGAAGGATGGTGAGGAGACGCCGTCCGAGCGGCTCGTCGAGCCGTACACGTTCGAGCGCGTGCTGCCGAACTGGATCATCCACACCTGGGATCGTTCCTCGGATGGCGAGCGCTCTTTCCGGCTCGACCGGATGCGCTCCGCGCGGGTCACCGACGACCGCTTCGAGCCGCGCGACGGGTTCGATCCCCACTTCCTCGAGGACGCCCTCCAGGTTCGCGTCCGCTATGCGAAACCCATCGCCCGCTATCGGATCGAGCGCGGAGCGACGAGATTGACGGACGGCTCGGCGCTCGCCACGCTGCGCGTCGGCTCGCGGGAGTGGCTGGTCAGCGAGATCCTGGCCGACCGCGGCGACGCCGTCGTGCTCGAGCCGGCGGACGTCCGGCCGGTGATCGCGAAGCGCGCCGCGCAGCTCGTCAAGGAGCTGCGACTCTCGCGCGTCAAGCTGCCCGGTTAGTACTGCGTCCCAGAAATCTCATGGGCTCCGGCGGCGCCCGAGCACGCCTGACGGCCCCCGGCGCCCGCCCACGTGCCACCAGCACGTGGGCGGACACCGTGCGACACAGCTCGCACTCGGTCACTCCCCAGAACCTCACGCGACTTCTGAGACGCAGCACTAGTTCGTCGGCAGCCGCAACGTGAACAGGGCACCCTCGCCCGGTGTCGACTCGACCTCGAGCGAGCCGCCGTGGGCCTCGGCGAACGAGCGTGAGAGGAAGAGCCCGAGCCCGGTGCCGGGCTTGGCCGAGCCGCCGGCCCGGCCGAACTTCTCGAAGATCTGTGCGTGGTGCTCGGCGCGGATGCCGGGGCCGGAGTCGCGCACGCGCACGACGATGTGACCGTCGTCGGCGTGCGCGTCCACCCGGACCTCGCCGCCCGCGTTGGAGTACTTGATCGCGTTCGAGATCAGGTTGTCGACGAGCTGCCGAAGCCGACCCGCGTCGCCGTGCACGCCGGGAAGCTCGGACGGCAGCTCGGCGGCCAGGCGAACCTCGTCCTGACCGATCTCGGCGGCTGCAACCGAGTCGCGCAGGACCCCGGTCAGATCGACGTCGTCGAACTGGTAGCCGAAGGTGCCGGCCTCGATCCGGGAGGTGTCGAGCACGTCGCCGACGAGCGCCGACAGCCGCGAGGTCTCGTCCGCGATCACAGCGAGGAAGGCCTCGCGCTGCTCGGGCCCAAGCTCGCGCCAGCGTGCCTGTAGCGTCCGCGCCGATCCGATCACGGCAGCCATCGGGCTCCGCAGCTCGTGCGAGACGAGCGAGACGAAGTCGGCGCGGAGCGCGGACAAGCGCCGCAACTCGTCGACCGTCGCACGCTCGGCTTCGTAGGTGCGCAGGTTCTGCACCGCGGTCGCGACGAGCCGCCCGAGCACCGTCACGAGCCCGAGCTCCTCCGGGCGGAACGAGGACGGCTCGGAACGGGAGAGCGCTAGCGCGCCGATCGAGCGCGTCCCGAGCTGGAGCGGCGCCACCACGCGGGAGCGAACGCCGAGGGCGAGAAGCCCAGTCTCCTCGGGGTACAGGTGCACGGCGACGTCCTCGCGATAGATCGTCCGGCCCTCTCCGATCACGTCCTCTAGGATCGAGCCCTGGACGGCGATCGCGGTGCCGGGGGCGAGATACTCCTCGGCGCCGAGGCCCGCGGTCGCCATCACCCGGGCGCCGTCTCCCTCGGCGAGCAGGATCGCCGCGCGGTCGAACGGCAGGAGCGCGCGGAGCTCGGGCACGAACGCCGCGAAGGCCTCGTCCAGGTCGAGCGACGATCCGAGCGACCGCGCGGCGCGGCTCGTCGCCTCGAAGACGTCGATCCGCCGAACGAGCTCGTCCCGGAGCCGCTCGGCCTCGGCGGCGCGCTCGTCGGCTTTGCGCGCCTGCGCGCGCTCCATCCCCACGAGCCGGCTGACCACTCCTCCGAGCGCGAGCGCGACGACCGTTCGCAGACCCATCGACTCGGGCTGGAAGCCGTAGCCGAACTCGTTGTCCCGAACGAGCTCGCCGACGACGAGCAGCGGCAACGTCGCGGCGGCCGTGAGAAGTCCACCGCGCAGCCTGAAGAAGATCGCCGCCTCGAGGACGACGAGGAAGAACAGCGAGCGCAGAGGCTGATCCGGCTCCCACGCGTAGACGACCGTCAGCCCGAACACGAGCGCGCCATCCGCGACGACGTTGAGGGCGGCCAGCCCTCGCCTGCGACCGCGCCACGCGTACGCGAGCGCAGCCAGACCGAGAGCGACGACGGACTGCGCGCCGAGCAGCCACCAGGCGGCCGCCTCATAGGTCGTGGGGAAGGCGTCGCGGTCGAGCAGGAGCTTTGCCAGCGCGAGCGGCACCAGCGAGAGCCGCACCCAGGCGAGGATGTGGAGCAGCGTCATGCCGTGCTCCGCCGATCGAGCTGCCGGAGCGCCCACTCCGCATGCTCCCGCAGGAGCTCGTCCTCGCCGTCGGCGTAGCGCTCGACCGCCGTCCGTTCGGCGTCGCCGCCGACGTTCCCGGCCGCGACGAGGGCGTTCCGGCGCAACCAGCGTGGATCGTTTCGCGGCACGTAGAGGCGGTCGTAGCGGGTGAGGAGCTCGTCGCCGGTGGCCTCGAGCCAGTCGACGAGCGAAACCGTTGGCTCCGCGCCGCCGGGCGGCCGCGACCCGGCGCGCCGTTTCTCGACGCCGCGGTTCCAGGGACAGACGTCCTGGCAGATGTCGCAGCCGTAGACGGATGCGCCCAGCTCGGCGCGGTAGTCCTCCGGGATCGCCGCCGGCGCCTGCGTCCAGTAGGAGAGACATCGCGTCGAGTCGAGCGTCCCGGGCTCGTCGAGCGCAGCCGTCGGGCACGCGTCGATGCAGAGCGTGCACGAGCCGCAGCCGGCGTCGAGGGGCTCCGAGGGCTCGATCTCGCGATCGGTGACGAGCGTGCCGAGCACGACCCACGATCCGTGCCGCCTCGTGATCGCGAGCGTGTTCTTGCCATAGAAGGCGACGCCCGCGCGCACGGCGCCCTCCCGGTCGACGTGGTCCGATTCGTCGACGAGCACGCGGTAGGAGCCCCCGAGCCGACGGCCGAGCGCGTCGAGGCTCTCGCGCAGCTCGCGGTAGCGGTCAGACCAGGTGTAGCGCGCGAGCCGCCCCTCCCCCGGCCCGCCCTCCGGTGCGTCGGCCCAGTAGCAGAGCGCCGCGGAGACCACGGTGCGTGCTCCGGGGAGCAGCTCCTCGGGGTGACAGGAGACCTCCGGTCGCCGCGTCGTGAACCCCATCGTCGCGAAGAGCCCGCGCTCCTTGCGCTCGCGGATGTGACGCTCCGTCTCCTCGTAGGGGCCGGCGAGCGCGGCGCCGACCGCGTCGAGCCCGAGCTCCTCGCCCAACCGGGTCAGCTCGGCAGCGGTCATGACAGGATTGTGCCCGTGAAGGCGGTCTGCATCCACGAGGACGGTGGCCCGGAGGTGCTCCGGTACGAGGACGTCGACGATCCCGTCGCCGGGCCGGGCGAGGTGCTGATCTCGCTGCGGGCGGCCTCGCTGAACCATCTCGACCTCTGGGTGCGGAAGGGGCTGCCGTCAGTTCCGAAGCCGCGCATCCTCGGCGCCGACGGCGCCGGCATCCGCGTCGATACGGGCGAACGCGTCGTGATCAACCCGGGGCTCGAGCACGGGAACGTGATCACCGTGATCGGCGAGCACACGGACGGGACGCACGCCGAGCTGATCGCGGTGCCCGAGACGAACGTGTTCCCGCTCGACGATGCGATCTCATTCGAGACCGCGGCGGCGTTTCCGCTCGTATACGAGACCGCGTTTCGGATGCTCGTGACGAAAGCCCGGCTCGTGGCCGGCGAGTGGGTGCTGATCTGGGGGATCGGCGGCGGCGTCGCGACGGCGGCCTTCGAGATCGCCCGGGCGATCGGGGCGAAGACGCTCGTCACGTCGAGCTCGGAGGCCAAGCTCGAGCGGGCGCGCGAGTGGGGCGCCGACATCGCCGTCCCGCATGCCGAGGCGGCGGCAGCAGCGAAGGAGCTCGGCGGCGTCGACCTCGTCGTCGAGACGGTCGGCGAGGCGACGTGGAAGGACTCGCTCTCAGCGGTCAAGGCCGGTGGCCGCGTCACGGTCTGCGGTGCGACGAGCGGCCCGAACCCGCCGGCGCAGCTGCACCGCTTCTGGTGGAAGCAGCTGACGATCTACGGCTCGACGATGGGAACGCGCGAGGACTTTCTCGGCGCCTACGAGCTCATCCGCTCGGGGCGCGCAATGGTGCACGTCGACTCGACGTTCCCGCTCTCGGAGATCCGCGCCGCCCACGAGCGGCTGGAAGCGGGCGCGCAGCTCGGCAAGATCGTGCTCACGATCCCGGGCTGAGGCCAGGCCGGGTCCTCACGTGCCGTCCCGTCGGTTCCTGGCTCGTCGCTCGTGGTGCGTAGGCCGGTGGGACAGAACGGAAGTACGGCCCGCCGCTGGAGCGCCGCGAGCACCCGGCCAGGGAAGCGACGGGCTAGCGGAAGGCTCGACTAGCCAAAACCGAGGATGAACTTGGCGTCGTCGGACATCTTGTCCGGCGTCCACGGCGGGTCGAAGGTCAGCTCGACCTCGACCTCGTCCACGCCCTCGACGCCGGCGGCGGCATCGTGGATCGACTCCTGGATCATCTGCCCGGCGGGACAGCCCATCGAGGTGAGCGTGTGGATCACCTTCACCTTCGGCCCGTCGATCTCGACGTCATAGAAGAGGCCGAGCTCGACGATGTCCATCCCGAGCTCCGGGTCCTCCACCGTGTGCAGCGCGTTGACGATCTCTTCGCGGTCGACCATTGGCTCTCAGTCTAGCCGTGCTCTGGCGCGTCGCTAGCCGAGCAGCCTGACTTCTTCCTTCCGATCGCGGGCGAAGAAGTGGATGCTCTCGGAGAAGCGAACCCAGTTGCAGCGCATGCACATCACGAGCGAATGGGTGCGGGCGCTGTCGGTGAGGAAGCGGACGCCGCGGAGGAGGTCGCCGTTCGAGACGCCCGTCGCGACGACGATCACCTCGCCCGGGGCGAGATCCTCGGCGGTGAAGACGCGGTTGACGTCCTCGATCCCGTACTCGGTCGCGGCCTCGATCTCCGCCCGCGTGGTCGGCCAGAGCTGCGCCTGCAGCTCGCCGCCGAGGCACCGCAGCGCGGCCGCGGAGAGGACGGCCTGCCGTGTCCCGCCGATCCCGACCGCGAGATGGTCGTTGGTGCCGCGGATCGCCGCCGAGATCGACGCGGTCACGTCGCCATCCTGAATCAGCTTGATTCGGGCGCCGGCGCCGCGGATCTCCTCGATCAGATCGTGGTGGCGCGGCCGGTCGAGCACGAGCGCCGTGATGTCGTTCGCGTTCCGGCCGAACGCTTGCGCGACCGCGGCGACGTTCTCGGCGATCGGCTTGGTCAGGTCGATCTGGTCACGCGCACGGGGGCCGACGGCCATCCGGCGCATGTACATGTCCGGCAGCTTCAGCAGCGAGCCGGGCGGGCCGACGGCGAGCATCGACATCGCGCCGGTGCCGCCGCGGGCAACGACGCCGCGGCCTTCGAGCGGGTCGACTGCGAGGTCGAACGCCTCGCCGCCCGCGCCGACGGCCGCGCCCATCGTCAGCACGTCGCCGACGTCGGGGCCGATCACGACCGTGCCGCTGATCGGCAGCTCGGCGAGGCCCGCGAGCATCGACACCTCCGCCGCCTCCTCGGCCGCATCCTGATCGTCCCGGCCCAGCCAGCGCGCGCCGGCGAGCGCCGCCCACTCCGTCGCGCGGGCGAAGAGCACGCACGGGCAGACGGCGGGGGTCTGGTCGCTCACGCTCGGAATCATCCCCGAATCACGCGCGCGGCGCGCTCGGCCTGCTCGAGCACGAGGTTCATGACCGCGCCGATCGCCGCCGTCTGCGACTCGTTCTCGATCACCGGTACGTCGTTCCGGGCGGCGCGCTCGAGCACGTACTCCTGGATCATCCGGATCTCGGGCATCCCGGCGATGTAGCGATCGACCGGGCGGACTCCGTCGGACGTGGCGTCGCGGATCCAGAAGTGCGTCTTGTGGATCTCCTCGTCGTGGATCGCGAGCACGCACTGGACGACGAGCGCGCCCCGCAGCTCGGTCGTGATCATCCCGGGGACGAGGTGAACACCCTCGAGCACCATCGACCAGCCCTCGTCGAGCGCCCGCTGGAGCGCGGCCTCGACGCCGGTGAGGACGTTCCGCGTCTGGTCGAGGAAACCGAGCAGCGCCGCGTCGCCGGACTCCTCCTCCTCCGCCTTCGTCAGGCCGAGGCCGGCCTCGAAGCTCGAGTAGTGGATCGAGGGCATGAACTCCGTCGCGAAGAACGCGCGCATGGTCTGGCGGACGAAGTCGGTGGAGGTGACGCGCGTGATCCCCAGGCGGTAGGCGACCTCGGTGGCGACAGTCGACTTGCCGGTGCCGGTGCCGCCGCCGACGAGCAGGATCACGGGCAGGTCGAGCTCCTGGAGGTCGCGGAAGCGGCGGAGCTGGCGGACGGCGCGCGACCCCTGGCTCTCACCCAGGAGCTCGGCCGCGAGCTCCCGTAGCCGGTCGAGGTCGACGGAGATCTCGCCGCGTTGCGCCAGGTCGCTCTCGGTCCGCCGCGCCAGCTCGTACGCCTCGTCCTCCTTCAGCCCGACCGCCGTCAGCGCCCGTGCCATCAGCCCCTTCGAGTACGGCGAGTCGGAGCTGCCGAGGAAGTTGCGCTCGCCTTTTCTCTTCTCGCTCATTCCCGCTCTGGCGCCGGCGAGCCTACGCCGCTGGCCGACGCCTCCTCGGCGAGCCGCAGCAGCTCCGCGTCAAGGTCCTGTCCGTCCGCCGTGAGCACGTCGCTGCCGGCGAGCACGACCTCCACCCCGCGCTCGCTCGCAGCCTCGGCGACGACGTCGATCGCGGCCGCTTTCAACTCAACGAGGAAGATGTCGGCGTCGACGCTCTCGAGCTCGGTCCGGAGCTTCCTGCGGTCGGCGAGCGCGCCGGAGACGTGGACGACGTCGGCGCCGTACTCTCCGGCCAGGTGCGCGGCGAACAGATCGTGGGCGCTCTCCGGCGCGGTCGAGAAGAAAGCCAGCCTGCGCCCGGTCACGTCGGCCGTCGGCCGGGGACGCAGCGTCGTCGGAATCACGATCGGCGCCAGCGCGAGCGCGCGGCCGTGCAGCTCCTCCCAACCGGTCCCGCGCTCGGCCATCGTCAGGATCACGAGGTCGGAGACGAGGTGGCGGTACTCGTTCAGATAGCCCGTGGCGACGTCCGGATCCGTCGCGCCGTTGACGACGAGGATCCGCCGGGCGGTCTCGACGGGCGGGATCGCGGCGCCGCTGCCATCGAAGAGGACGAGGTCGGGCTCGAGCTCGAGCGCCAGTTGCGCCCCTTCGCGAACGTTCGAGACGGCGACCGAGCCGGCGAGGCCGCCGCCGCAGCGTCTGCAGCCGACGGTGGGAACGCCGGCGAGCGCGGCCGTCTCCAGGTAGTCGGACGCGGCGTGTCGGCCGCTGCGCGAGAGCTCGAGGAGCGCCGCGACGTCGGGCGCGACGCTCGCCACCTCCGGCTCGGGTGGCCCGCCCCGGCCCATCGCGACCACCACCACCTTGCGGTCGCGGGCGTAGAGCTGCGCCGCGTGCGCGGTGATCGCCGTCTTGCCGACCCGCTTGCCGGTGCCGACGATCCCGATCGACGGCAGCGCGAACGGCTCCAGATCGGGTGGGTCGAAGCGGAAGTCGGCGCCGACATACGGGAGCCCGCCGGCGAGCACCCGGCTCGCGAGCCGGAAGCGCTCCCGCGGGCCGAGGACGGGCTCGTCGGAGAGGTCGACGACCAGCTCCGGCCGGTGCTCGGCGAGCGCTGCGTCGAGGTCTGCGGCGACCGGAACCCCGTAATCGGCGTCCTCGCGCAGCTTCTCGGTGCCACCGACGACGTGCGCCGCCACGAACTCGTACGGCAGCTCCTCGAGCGCGGCCTTCACCACCGGCGCGTAGTGCTCACCGTCGATGATGGCCAGCGCCCTCACGTCCCCGGCCGCCTCTCGCGCCCGCCGGCGGCCCGTACCTCCGCAGTGTTCCCCCGGCCGACGCACCGCGAGCGACGCCCAGGAGATGTGAGGATCTGCTGCATCACGAGCGGGTCGTGACCTCGTCCTCGATCCGCCCGGTGTACTTCTCGTACTCGAACGTCTCGAGCGAGAACTGGATGATCCGCTCCTGCCCGTGGAAAGGATGCTTGCGCCAGACGGCGACGTGGCTTCCCGAGACCTCGACGACGTTATAACAGGGCCGCGTGTTGCCGCGCAGCCGCAACGAGGAGACGGTGCCGGTGTTGACGACGAAGAGGTTCTCGAGCTTCCAGGCGTACGGCACGTGCTTGTGCCCCGAGAGGACGAGCTGGACACCGGCCCGTTGCAGCGTCTCGATCGTGTCGCCGGCGTCGTAGATCACGTTGCGCTCGCGACCCGTCCCAGGCACGGGCAGCAGGTGATGGTGGCAGACGAAGATGCGCAGCCCCGACTCGCTCTGCGCGAACTGCTCCTCGATCCAGCGGTAGCGGCCGCGACCGATCTGGCCGTGGTCGAGGTCGGGCTCGGTCGAGTCGACGGCGACGACGGTCGCCGGGCCGACCCTGTGGACCGAGTTCCGGTCGCCGAAGAGCTGCTCGAAGTGGACGTAGCCGACGTTGCGGGAGTCGTGGTTCCCCGGGATCACGACCATCGCCTCGCACTCGACCTTGTCCAGGTAGCGGCGGGCCTCCTCGTACTCGTGCTTGAAGCCGAACGTCGTCAGGTCGCCCGAGCAGACGACGATGTCAGGCTTCAGGTCGTTGATCTCGGCGATCGCCCGCTCGAGCAGACCGGGGACGAAGTACTGGCCGCCACAGTGGAGGTCGGACAGGTGCGCGATCGTGAACGTCGTACCCTCCGGCGGCTCGGCCATGCGTCAAGCATAGGAGTTGACGGCCGGACGCCGTCCGGGCCCATCGCTACCTTGAGGCTCGTGCCAGCGCACCAGCCCGCGTTTCGCGCCTTCGCCGGCTCGATCCCGCCCAGATTCGTCAACGAGGTCGAGCTGGAGTGCGCGAAGATGCTCGACTTCTACGGCGTTCCGTGGGAGTACGAGCCGACCACGTTTGTGCTCGAACGCGACGCCGACGGACGCGTCACGAGGGCGTTCACGCCCGACTTCTACCTCCCCGAGCAGGATCTCTACGTGGAGTTGACGGTGATGCGGCAGTCGCTCGTGACCCGCAAGAACCGCAAGCTGCGGGAGCTGAAGCGGCAGTACCCGGAGGTCAAGGTCAAGCTCTTCTACCGGCGCGACATCGAGCGCCTGGCCCAGCGCTTGCGGCTCAAGCTCGTCTCCTGATGCTGGCCGACCGCCTCGCGGCCGACGGCCATCCGATCGGAGAGATCTACCTGACGCGCGGCGACATCGGGCGGCGGGTCGCCGAGCTCGGCGACGAGCTGGCGAGCGCCTACGACGGCCGCGAGCCGCTGCTCGTGGCGCCGCTCAAGTCGAGCGCCGTCTTCCTCACCGACCTCTCGCGCGCGCTGCCGATCCCGCACGCGATCGACTTCCTCGAGCTGGCCGCGTACTCGAGCGGCCAGTCAGGCGCCGTCAAGCTCCTCAAGGACCTGGACACCGCGGTCGTCGGCCGGCACGTGCTCGTGGTCGAGGACGTCGTCGACACCGGCCTGACGCTCAATTTCGTCGCGCGCACGCTCGCGCTCCGCGATCCCGCCAGCCTCTCGGCCGTGACGCTGCTCGACCGGCCCTATCGCCGGCTCGTCGATGAGATCCCGCTCGACTACGTCGGCTTCACCGTCCCCGACGAGCTCTTCGCCGGCTACGGCCTCGGCCTCGACGAGCGCTGGCGCTCGTTGCCCGACCTGCACGTGGTCGCGGTCGAAGAGCTGCCCGGTCACCTCACGGGCGACAGCTATCGGGCCCCGCGCAAGGCCGCGTAGCTAGAGGTAGCCCATCGGATCGACAGCGGCGCCGTTCACGCGCACCTCGAAGTGCACGTGCGGGCCGGTCGAGTGCCCGGTGTTGCCGGAGTACGCGATCAGCTGGCCCTGCGCGACCTGCTGGCCCACTCCTACCGTCACGCTCGTGTTGTGGCCGTAGGCGGTCGAGATCCCGCCGCCGTGGTCGACGACGACGAGGTTGCCGTAGCCGCCCATCCAGCCGGCGACGATCACGGTGCCGGCGGCCGAGGAGACGACGGGCGTGCCGTTGCCGACGGCGATGTCGATGCCCTCGTGCATCCGCCCCCAGCGCCAGCCGAAGCCGCTGGTGAGCACGCCGTGCACCGGCCAGACGAAGCCGGCAGCCGAGGCTGCTCCGGTCGGGGCCGGGATGACGGCCGCGCTCTGGGCGGAGCGGATCTTGGCCGCAAGGGCCGCGCTCTGCGCCTGCAGCTCGCGCATGTGGCCGATCGCTGCTTCCTTGTCGTCCTGAACCGAGGCGAGCGTTGAGCGCTTGTCCCGGCGCGCGGTCGCGAGCTGCCGCTGGCTCCAGGCCAGCCGGTCGCGGACGGCGCGCTGCTCGGCGGTGCGCGCGGCCACGGTGCGCGTCGTCTCGGCGACCTGGCGCCGCGTCTTGCGGGTCGAGTTGCGCGTGTCCTGCATCTGCAGCTTCGCGTCCTCCACCTCCCAGGCGATCTTCTGGTCCTGGCGGCCGATCGTGCTCAGGAACTCGAGCTGGTCGAGCATGTCGGAGAAGTTGCCGGACTCGAGCACGACCGAGAGGGACGTGGTGCGCTCGGACGTGTAGATCTCGACGAGCCGCTTGCTCAGGCGGGCGACGGCCTCCTTGTGCTGGCGCTGGAGGAAGACGAGCTTGCGTGTCTGGAGCTCGTAGAGCTGGTTCAGCCGATCCAGCTTGCGCCGGTGCAGCGCGAGCACGGTCTCGAGCCGGTCGAGGCGCGACGAGGCCGCGTCGACGTCGCTCTGGAGCGCCTCGATCTTGTCGGTGACGACCTCGATCTCGGAGCTGAGGACGCCCTCCCGCTCCCGCGCCACCTGGATCTTCTCCTCGAGCGCATTGATGCGGCCGTCGACGATCTGCTTCTCGTCGGAGGCGCTCTCCTGCCCCGACGCGACCGGGGAGAGGATAAACAGGAGGCCGGCCAGAAGCAGCAGGCCGATGCTGAGGCGTAGACGCATCCGAGGACAGTTTCGTCAGGGGGTCGGCCGACCCTGCTGGGCCGACCGACGCCAGTGTAGCCCCGATTCTGCGGAAAGCTACTGCGGGCCGGGCTCGGGCACGATCGCCGGCTCGGGCGGATCGCCCTCGTCGGGAGGCGGATACGGCTCCGGGATCACTGCCGGCTCTGGCTCCGGGATCGCCGCCGGCTGGGGTGGATCGGCCTCGTCGGGAGGCGGGTACGGCTCGGGTGTCTCGATGGGCTCCATCTCGTCCGTCTACCCGCGCCGCTCCACCCTCACACGCTCGTTGGCGTCGGAGCGGGGCTCGAGCGCGCGCAGCGCCTCGGCCGCCTCCCGCCGGAGCGGCCCCACGAGCGCGCGGTAGTCCTCGTCCGAGACCTTGCCGGTGCGGTGGTCGAGCTCGAGCTCCTTCAGAGCCGCCAGAGCGCGGTCGCGCGTCTCGGCGAGCTCCAGCCGGCGCCGGTCGAGTCGATCCGGCTCCTCGAGTACATCCCGGTCGACCATCGGCTCGCGCAGGTACGGCAGCGCGACGAGGACGACGCACCCGGCGGCGAGGAGCGCGCCGAGGACAAGCGCGAGGCTCACGTCCGCGCCGGAGCCTCCGCGCCCTCGTAGCGCAGGGCAAGGCGGCGTTGCTCGCGCGCGTCCGGCCAGAGCGTGATCAGGGCGCCGAGCACGAAGACGAGGCCGGCCAGCCAGATCAGGTTCACGAGCGGCTTCACGAAGACGCGAACGTAGACGCTGTCGTCGGGGTAGATCTGCCCCACGATCACGAACAGGTCCTCGCCTGTGACGAGGTCGCTGCGGATTCCCACCTCGTTCGAGACCTGCCGCTCGGCGGTGTAGGCGTTCTTGCCCGCCTTGACCGTCCCCAGCGCCTCGCCGCCTCGCTCGACATCCATCCGAGCGCGGATCTCGGTCGCGTTCGCCGCTTGACGCTCCTCCAGACCCCGGTAGGTCAGCCGGTAGTCGCCGACCGCGAGCGTGTCGCCCGGAGCGACCCGGCGCTCGCCGACCGTGTCGTACGCGCTCGAGCCGGCGACCCCGATCGCGAGGAGGACGACGGCGGCGTGGACGACGTAGCCGCCGTAACGGCGGCGGTTCCGGCCGACGAGCGCGGAGAACGCGCCCGGCCACGAGCCACCGGAGATCGACCGGCGCGCGCGCGTGCCGCGAATGAACTCGAGCGTGATCGAGGCGAGCACGAACGTCGAGAACGTGTACGCGACGAGGCCGGGGATCGAGGAGCCGGCGCCGAGGCCCAACAGGACCAGCCCCACGATCAGGGCCACCCCGGCCGGCCATATGAACGTGAGGCCGAGGCTGCGTAGCGATGCGCGCCGCCAGGCGACGAGCGGTCCGAGCCCCATCAGGAGCAGCAGCGGCAGCCCGAAGACGCGGAGGAAGAAGTTGTAATAGCCCGGGCCGACGATCCGCGACTCGCCCGTGACGGCCTCGTGGAGGATCGGGTAGGCAACGCCCCAGAGGATCGTCAGCGTCAGGGCGACGAGCAGGAGGTTGTTGTAGAGGAAGGTCGCCTCCCGCGAGACGAGCGACTCGAGCCGCGTCTTCGAGCGGAGCAGCGGCAGGCGGCTGAAGACGAGCGCGAGCGAGCCGAAGACCACGATGCAGATGAAGAACAGGAACCACGGCCCGATCGAGCTCTGCGTGAACGAGTGGATCGAGCTGACGATCCCGGAGCGCGTCAGAAACGTGCCGAAGAGCGAGAGCGAGAACGCCAGCACGACCAGCAGGTGGTTCCAGAGGCGAAGCATCCCGCGCTTCTCCTGGATCATCACCGAGTGGAGGAAGGCCGTCGCCGCGAGCCACGGCATCAGAGCCGCGTTCTCGACCGGATCCCACGCGTAGTAGCCGCCCCAGCCGACCTCCTCGTAGGCCCAGTGCGACCCGAGCAGCTGGCCGACGCCGAGCGCCGTCCAGGCCACCAGCGTCCACCGGCGCGTCGCGACGATCCAGCGTTCGTCGCTGCGCCGGGCAAGCAGCGCAGCCATCGCGAACGCGAACGGAACGGTCAGGCCGACGAAACCGAGGTAGAGCAGCGGCGGGTGGGCCATCATGTACGGGTTCTGGAGGCTCGGGTTGAGCCCGTTGCCGTCGGCGGGGGCGACCTGGGTCGCGAACGGCGTCGCCACCACGACGACCAGGAAGGCGAAGAAGACCGTGACGCCGCCGAGCACCGGCGTCACCCACGCGACGAGGTCGCGGGCGCTGCGCCTGTTCGCGAGCAGGACGGCGGTCGAGTAGCCGGTCAGGATCAACAGCCAGAGCAGCAGCGAGCCCTCCTGACCGCCCCAGAAGGCGGAAATCGTGTAGCCGGTCGGGAGGTCGCGGCTCGTGTGCTGGGCGGCGTAGACGAAGGAGAAGTCGTTCCGGATCAGCGCGCCCGCGAGGACGAGCGAGGCGACGAGGCTCGTGACGAACGCGGCGATTAGGGCGTTCTGCGCGGACAGCGCGAGCCGGCGGCGGCCCTTCCAGGCGGCGGTCGCGCCCGCAAAGACCGCGTAAAGCGCTAGTCCGAGGGTGGCGACGAGCGCGGCGCGGCCGAGCTCAGGCATCGGTGCGCCGCACTATTTCTTGGCCGTGTACTTCGACGGGCACTTCGTCACGAGCGAGTCCTTGACGGCGACGAAGGTGCCGTTCCGGAGCTCGCCCTTTACCGAGACCTCGCGGCCGGCGCGGAACTGATCCGAGACGGAGCCGGTGTAGCGCACGGTCACGGTCTTCGTCGAGCCGCCCTTGATGTCGCGCAGCCGGAAGCGCAGGCCGGAACCGTAGGCGTCACCCTTGTAGCCGGGCTGGACGCGGCCGGCGAGGGAGACGATGCCCGTCTGCGCGCCGAGCTCGCTGGGCGCGAGCGAGGGCGTGCCGCCGCCGGCGATCGACGTGTAGAGGAGGAACACCGACAGCACCGCCGCGATCGAGAGAGCAATCACGAGCCGCGCGGGATTGCGCTTGCGTGCCACTCCTGGATCGTATCGTCGCTACGCGGTGCGAGGCGCGGTCTCGCGCCGGGCGGGGATCCGATAGCCGTGATCGTTGCAGAGCGAGCCGGGGTCGTCCTCGGTCAGCGCATCGCAGTAACCCTTGCCGTAGGCGGCGCGCATGAAGGCGGCCATGACCTCGAGGTTCCACTCGGACACCTCGGCCGCCTCGCGCCAGAGGTCGGCGAGCCGGAGATCGATGTCGAGCTCGAGCAGATCGATGCGGGTGGGTGCATTCGCCATGCCCAAAAGGATAGGACCCCCCTCGGACGGACCCGCACCACCGTCCACACCGGACAGGCGGTGCCTGGCACGTGCCTGGCACCGCCTGTCGGTTACGGTCACGGCCGATGGGAGCGATTCGTGTCGGCCCCGCTCGCTGCCCCTCGCGGGAGTCGCCCGAGCTCGCGGTCGAGATCCTCCTCGAGCGGGGCTATTCCGCCTGCGAGATCGACCTCGAGAGCGGCTTCTGGCTCGACTACCCCTGGGCGGAGCGGCTCGGCGAGCTCGCACAGGCCAACGACATCGCGCTCTCCGTGCACGCGCCGCTGTTCGCGTTTCCGGGCCACCCGGACCAGAAGAAGTCGAGGATGGCGCTCGGCGCGCTCGACCGCACCGCCGGCATCGCCGCCGCCGCCGGTGCCGAGGTCGTCGTCATTCACCCCGGCTTCTGGCTCGGCCGCGAGCGCGGGCAGACGATCGACGACGTCGTCGCCTGGCTCGAGACTCTGCGCGAGCGGCTCGAGGGAAAAGACCGCGCCGTCGCGTTCGGAATCGAGGTGATGGGGCGCGTCAGCGAACTCGGCTCGATCGACGACGTGCTCGAGATCTCAGCCCGCGTCGCCTGGGTGCGGCCGGTAATCGACTTCGCCCACATGCACGCGACCTCCGACGGCGCCTTCACCGACGTCGACGGCTTCGCGGCGGTGCTCGAAGTGGCGGACGAGGTTCTCGGCGCCGGCGAGCCGTTCCACATCCACTTCTCCGACATCGCCTACGCGAACCGGAACGAGACGAAGCACCTTCCCTACGGTGAAGGGACGCTGCGCGCGGAGCCGCTGCGCGACGCGCTGGCGCGCTTCGACCGGCCGGCGACCGTGATCTCGGAGTCACCGGACGAGGAGTCCTCGCAGGCGATCAAGGCGGTGCTCCAGGCTCAGGCGGGCGCGAGAGCGGCGTCGTAGTCGGCGAGCTCGGCCTCGTACTCCTCCGCCTCGTCGATCCGGCCACGCTCGCGGAGGAAGCGGGCGAGCGCCGCGACCAGCTCGCGCCGGATCAGACGCAGCGGCTTGCCGTCCACGACCGCGATCGCCTCCCGCAGGAGCGTCTCAGCCTCCTCGTCCCGCCCTTGGGCGGCGCGGACTATCCCGAGGGCCATCCGCGTCGTCGCGCGGGAGATCGTGTCGTGCGGCCCGACCGTCTCGCGCGCCTCGAGGGCGTAACGCTCGGCCTCGTCGACCTTCTTCAGCGAGACGAGCACCTGCGCGAGGCCGCGTTGGCTCTCGCAGAGCGTGCCCCTGTCCTCGAGCGGCTTGAGGATCCGAATCGCGTCGCGGAAGTGCCGCTCTGCGGCCGGCAGGTCGCCGCGGCGCCGCTCGACCCAGCCGAAATGGTTGCTCACCCGGGCGAGCGCCCACTGGTTGCCGGACTGGGAGAAGAGCTCCTCCGCCCGATCGAGGCCGGCGGCAGCCTCGTCGAACCGGCCCCGCAGAGCGTCGATTCGCGCCTGCGAGACGAGTGCCCAGCCGAGCGCCGTGATGTTGCCGCTCTCCTCGGCGAGCTCGAGCGATTCCCCGGAGAGCTGCGTAGCGCGATCGAGGTCAAGGCGCGCGATCGCAGCGCTCGCGAGCTCGTCGGCGGCGGTCGCCTCGAGGTCCTTGCGCCCGATCTCCCGCGCCACCTCGAGCGCCTTCGTGTTCCAGCGCTCGTCATCGTCGAGGTCGCCGAGCCACCAGCCGATCCGAGCGCGCGTCGCGAGCGCCTCGATCCGGTCCTCCGGTTTCGCGTCGTCGAGAAGCACGAGCGCCTGCTCGACCAGCTCGCGGCCGCGTGGGAGATCGGCGTCGCGCAGGAGGGCGTTCTCGGCGAGCGCGGTCAACGCGAGACCCTGCAGGCGGACGTCGCCCGCCTCGGTCGCGTCCGCGAAGACCCGCTCCATCTCGACCCCCTGCGCCGGCAGGTCGGCGATCCGGCGGGCCGCACGCGCAGCGAGGAAGCGCCGCGGCAGGGTCGGCTCGAGCTCGACGGCGCGGACGAGCAGTCGGCGCGCCGACTGGTTTGCCTCGCGGGCGAGCGCACGTCGTCCCGCCTTCTCGAGCGCCCCCGCGGCCCGCTCCGCGAGCTCGGGCGGCACGACGCCGTCGAGCTCCTCCAGCAGGGTCGCCGCCTGGTCGAGGTGATATGCCCTGATCTCGACGAGCTCCTCTCCGGCCACCTCGTGCAGCCAGTCGGCGACCTGCTGGTGCAGATCGGCACGGGAACCCTTGGCGAGACCGGCGTAGGCGACGTCGCGGATGAGGACGTGCTTGAACCGGTACGCGCGCTCGCCCGTGATCGACGTCCTGCTCTCGCGGGTGATGAAGTCGCGCAGAAGGAGATCGTCGAAGACCGGCTCCAGCTCCTCGAGCTCGGGCAGCAGGTGCGCGACCGCTCCCTCCCAGAAGATGCGGCCGATCACCGATGCCCGCTGGAGCAGCCGCTTCTCGTTCCGGCGCAGCCGGTCGATGCGCGCCGCGATGATCGCTTGCAGCGTGTCGGGGATCCGCTTCGAGGACGTCCCGCCTTCCATCAGCATCCTCGTCGTCTCCTCGACGAAGAGCGGATTGCCCTCGGTCTTCTCGAGCAGCGTCCGCCGCTCGGAGGACGAGAGCTCGCGGTCGGCGAGCAGCGCGTCCAGCAGCTCCTCGCTCTCCTCGGGCGCAAGCGGCTCCAGCTCGGTCGCCGTCGCCCGCAATCTGCCGCCGCCCCAGCTGGGCCGAATGTCGAGCAGCTCCGGACGGGCGAGGCAGAGGATCATGAGCGGCGCATCCTTGACCCGCTCGGCGAGGTGCTCGATCAGCTCGAGCAGCGGCTCCTCGGCCCAGTGGACATCCTCGAAGACGAGGATCAGCGGCCGTGCGTCGGCAAGCTCGGCCGCCCATTCGCGCGCCGCCCAGGCGATCTCCTGCTGGCTGCGCTCCGTCTCGATCCCCTCGAGCACGCCGACGGCGAGCGCGAGCAGATCGGCGACCGCATCGTCGCCGCAGCAGGCGCGCAGCTTCGCGACGGCCTCCTGCACGGGATCGTCGTCCGCGATCCCTGCCGCGACCTTGACCATCTCTGCGAGCGGCCAGTAGGTGACGCCCTCGCCGTAGGGGAGCGAGCGGCCGACGAGGATGCTCGCTCCCTCGACACCCTCCAGGAACTCGCGGGCGAGCCGGCTCTTCCCGACGCCTGGCTCGCCGTAGATCGTGAACAGATGGGCGCGCCTGTCGCGCATCACGCGCCCGAGCGTGTTCTCGAGCAGCTCGAGCTCGAAGTCGCGGCCGACGAACGGGGCCGCGAACGACGGGACACGGCCGTCGCCGTCCCGGATCTCGCCGAGCCGCCAGGCAACGAGCGGCTCACCGAACCCCTTCAGCTCGATGGCGCCGACCTCCTCGGCGTCGGCGACGCCGATCGTCAGCCGGCGCGCGAGCGGGCCGATCATGATCTCGCCCGGCTGCGCGGACTGCTGCAGGCGCGCCGCGACGTTGACCGCCTCGCCGGTCGCGAACGTCGAGTCGGACTCGTCCGCGACGACCTCGCCTGCCTCGACGCCGATCCGCGCCTCGAGCCCGAGCTCGTGGACGGAGTCGAGGATCGCCGCGGCGGCGCGAACGGCCCGCTCGGCGTCGTCCTCGTGCGCCTGCGGGATCCCGAACGCCGCCATCACCGCGTCGCCGGCGAACTTCTCGACGATGCCCCCGTGCGTGGTGATGCAGTGCGAGACGTGCTCGAAGAAGGAGTTGACGCGCCGCCGGACGATCTCCGGATCGCGCGCGGCGAGGAACTCGGTCGAGCCGACGAGATCGACGAAGAGGACGGTCGCGAGCTTGCGTTCCACCGTGCAATTGTAGTTGCGAGCGTGAGGCTAGGCCCTAGCCGCGCGAGTCTGTCACCAGCAACGTGGGGCAACGCGTCCCGGCCGGGAATCCGCTTCGGACGATGCGACCGCTCTCGAGGTCGACGACGGAGCGGAGGAAGGCGTGGCGGCAGGCATAGCCGAACCGGCCCTGCTTCTTCATCCACGTCGAACCCGCGAGGTCGAGGCGATAACGCTGCCGGCCGTCGAAGCCGTGTGCGGTCACGTTCAGCGCCCGGCGGCTCAAAGCGCTCTCACGAGCAGTACCCGGCCGGCCAGTGTGAAGCTGCTCGCAGTGCGATCGACGGCGCGGGTCGTCCGAGCACGCACATCGACGAGCCGGAGGCCGGCCGGTGTCTGGCTCGCGTCCCAGTCGAAGCCGGAGACCGCCAGCAGCCCGTCTCCGAGCCAGCGGGCCGACCCGGACCGATCCGGACGAGACCTTGGCGAGAGTGCGCAGCGGGCCGGAATCGGTCACCGCCAGTGGCCGGAGATCGACGGTGAACACGCGTGCGTCATCGACGAGATACGCCTTGCGACCCACGGGATCGACCGCGAGCCCCGGAACCCGCTGCTGGCGGCCCGGGGCACGAACAGCCTCCAGCCCCACGGTCACCTGCGGCACCGTCGCGACGCGCGTCGTCCCTTCAGCGTCCACGACCGCGATCTGCGCGGGCGCGAGCCGTCCCTGGGCGCCGAGCACGAAGACGAGGCCGTCCGGCAGGCGCCCGAGCTCGAAGGTGAACGGCCGCGACAATCGCGTCCGGCGCACGACACGGCCGGCAAACGGATGACCGCCGACACGACCACGCCACACGGGGTCTCGACAACGGCGAGCACGCGGTCGCGAGCCCACGTGACGGCACGCACCGAGGCGCCGCCGGCCGCCAGCCGCACGCGAGCAACAACGCGCATCTCCGCGATGTCGAGACCGTGAGCCATTGCGGGTAGCTCGCGACCGCGAGATAGCGCCGCTGCGGCGACCAGCTCCAGCTGCTCGCATTCCCGCCCAGCCGGACCTGCGGGCCGCTGCGCGCGAGCGTCATCGGGTTGTAGCCCG
>JBDSOJ010000066.1:0-11923 GCA_039914895.1 Gaiellaceae bacterium | reverse complement strand
TGGTCTCGCTCGTCGAGCTCGGCGTGCCCAGCGGTGAGCCGCGCTGCCTTGCCGCCGCAGAGACCGTGCTCGCATGGCTCACCGGGGACGGGCACCGCCGGGGCGTGCGCACGATCGACGGCCTCGTGGGGGAGCCTGCAGCCCAAGAGGCGGCGGATCGCACGGCCGAGCTCTTCCTCGAGCATCGGCTCTTCCGCACGCTCGCAGGCGGGGCGCCCATCCACCCCGCATTCGTCGTCGTGCACTACCCGCCTTTCTGGCATTACGACGTCCTCCAGGCGCTCGTCGTGCTCGCCCGGATGGGGCGGGCCGGCGATCCGCGCGCAGCGGACGGGCTCGAGCTCGTCGAGCGGCGCCGGCTCGCCGACGGCCGCTGGCGTACCGCCGGCCGTTGGTGGAGGCCGCCGGGATCGCCGGGCAGCAACGTCGAGGCCGTCGACTGGGGGACCAGCCCGAGCGAGCTGGTGACGCTGAACGCCCTCCGCGTCCTGCGCGCGGCACGGCGGCTCGAGGAGCGATCGGACGCGGCGGCTTAGCGCTGCGGGCGCCGTCGAGGCGACAGCGGGCCGTCGACGCCGCGACTAACCGCCCGAAAGCAGCACGGAGCCGTCGGCGGCAATCGCCCAACCCGGGTTGTGCGCGACCTCCCACGGATGGCCGTCGGAATCGAGGAAAACGCCCGAGTAGCCACCCCAGAAGGTCTCGGCGCCATGGCGCGGGATCGTGGCGCCGGCGGCTTCGGCCTCGGCGACGACCCCGTCGACCTCTGCGGGCGAGCGGACGTTGTGCGCGAGCGTGACGCCGCCCCAGCCGCCGCCGTCCTCGACGCCGCTGTCATCGGCCAAGTCATCACGGCTCCAAAGCCCGACGATCATCCCACCGGCCTGAAAGAAGACGACGTCGTCGTCCGGCCCCGCCGCCGTCGTCCAGCCGAGCGTCTCGTAGAACGCCCGCGAGCGGGCGAGGTCGCGAACGCCGAGCGTGACGAGGCTGACACGCTGTTCCACGGGCCGACTCTACCCCGCGAGGGTGCACGCAAGCTCGACCGGAGCCAGGAAGCAATCGTCGCGGTCCGGCCGCTGCGGCTCGCCGGCGCGAAAGAGCGCGTCGACGACGGCGCGGTAGGTCAGGGCGCGGAGGAGAAGTTGCGGGAACCGGTCGACATGCCTCACCGCGTTCAGGAGGCTCTCATCCGCGCCCTCCCAGAGCAGCGCGTCGCCGACGACGACCGCAGACGCGAATCCGGGCGGGCGCCAGTAGGGCGAGAAGTCGATCACCGCGGGCGGCAGGTCGTCGGCGAAGAGGACGTTGCCGGTCAGGTCGCCGTGGACGAGCTGGCTTGCGCGGACCTCGACGGCGCGCAGGGCGGCGGCAAGCCGGGGTACATGCTTCACGTGCGCGAACGCTGTCGCGGGTAGCTCGCCCCAGGCGACGCGGTCGCCGATCGCCCAGTGATCGGTGCGGCGGTCGAGCCATGCTGGTCGCGGCACCCCGGCGATGGCTGCGTGGAAGCTCTCGCCGACTGCGATCACGTCAGGCCATGCTCGCTCGCGATGCTCGCCCTCGACATACTCCCAGGCGCACCAGCCGTCGCTGACGCCTCGAAATCTGGAGATCCGGAACCCGTCGCCGCCGAGCGAGTCGAAGAGCTGCCCTTGCCACTGGAGCTCCTCGACGCTCATCGACCACTCGAGCGGCTTCAGGACGATCTCGCCGCAGCGCCACGCGGTCCCCTGACCGCCGGCGAGACGCTCCGGCTCGGCCGACACGCCGAATACTGCGAGAACGTGCGGCGGCGGCTCGGGCACCTACGTCGTTCGGACGGCGAGCGAGGCAACGAGCTCGGCCAGGACGCTCGTATCGGCCGGGATCGCGTCGAGCTTCGACTGCGCGCGGGCGGCGGCCTCGTCGGCCAGGCGGCGGGCCTCCTCCACTCCGTGCGCCTCCGCGTAGCCGTCGCCGTCGAGGACGTCGTCGACGATCTGAAAGAGCAGGCCGAGCTCGCCGCCGAACGCCCGCCACGCGGGCTGCTCCTGCTCCGGAACCTCCGCGACCCACAGCGCGACGCCGACCGACGCGGAGAAGAGCGCGCCGGTCTTGAGGCGGTGCAGCCCGGCAAGATCGGCCGTGTCGCCGGTGACATCGCGGTACTGGCCGCCGATCATCCCCAGCGTGGCCTGGGCAAGCTCGCGGCCGACCATCGGCGTGGGATAGGAGAGCGCGAGGCGGAACGCCTCTGCCAGCAGCGCGTCGCCGGCCAGCAGCGCCGTCGCCTCGCCGAAGGCGACGTGCGCCGAAGGTCTCCCGCGCCGCTCGTCGTCGTCGTCGAGCGCCGGCAGATCGTCGTGGACGAGCGAGAACGTGTGCACGAGCTCGACCGCGGCGGCAGCCGGTAGGACGTGCTCGGCGGCGGCTCCGGCAGCCTCGCCGACGGCAAGCGCGAGCACGGGCCTGACGCGCTTGCCGCCCGCCTCCAGCGGATAGCGAAGCGCCTCCTCGAGCCGGCCGAGCTCGGGCGTGAACGCGAGCTCTCCGAGGTAGCCCTCGACGAGCGCGCGCAGCTCTTCAGGGCTGCGGAGCATCCGCGCGCGACCGCGCCTTGGCGAGCTCGGCCTCGACCTCCTTGGCGAGGTCGGCGAGCTCCGTCAGCACCTCGACGGCGGACTCGGCGTCCTCCTGCGCGGCGAGGCGCTCCAGCTCGTCGCGGGTCGCCTTCAGCCGCTCGAGCAGCTCCTCGGCACGCCCCAGGGCCTCGTCGGCCGATCCGGTCGAGCTCATACGACCTCCTCGCTCTGCTGCTGCTCCCGGGCCACGCGGGCCAGAATCCCGTTCACGAGCCGGCCCGCGTCCTCGGACGCGTACCGTTTCGCCAGCACGACAGCCTCGTTCATCGCCACTTCCGGCGGCACGCTCTCCTCCTCCAGCTCGTGGATCCCGATCCTCAGGATGTTCCGCTCGAGGGTACCGAGGCGATCGGCGGTCCAGCCCTCCGCCGACGCGGTGATCCGCCGATCGAGCTCCTGCGCCCGGCCGGAGACCGTCTCCGCAAGATCGAGCGCGAACGCGTCCGGCTCCCCCTCGTAAAGCGCCGACAGCGGCTGGCCGGTGAGATCCCACTGGTAGAGCAGGAAGAGCGCCGTCCGCCGCGCCTGGCGCCGCCCGGTGCTCACGGGTCGAGCTCCTCGATCGCGACATCGACCCGCTCGACCGTGAGACCGGCCGCGGAACGCAGCGCATCGGTGACGCTGGCCTGGACGGCGCGTGCCAGCTCGGGCAAGACGGTCCCGTAGCGCGCGGCGAGCTCGAGCGCGACCCGGACCGAACCGTCGGAGACGCTGACGTCGAGGCCTCGGCGCGGGCGGCGGGAGCGGACGCCGTCGACAAGCTCGGCCGCAGCGACCACGAGCCCCGCCAGCGCGTCGCCCTCGATCCTGACCTCGCCGTGCGCGCTCTTGATCGCATGGGCGTCGCGGCTCATCCAACCGTGAGCGCCGGCAGGCGCCCCTCCATCTCCGCCAGGAAGCTCGTCGAGTACTCGCCGCTGCCGAACTCGGCCGAGCGGAGGATGTCGAGCGCAAGCCCGCGCGTGGTCGGCACGCCGTCCAGCTCGATCTCGTCGAGCGCCCGTACCCCGCGCGCGATCGCGGCCGGGCGATCCTCCGCCCAGACGACGAGCTTCGCGATCAGCGAATCGTAATACGGCGAGATCGCGGAGCCCTCCTCGAGATGCGTGTCGATGCGCACACCCGGGCCGAGCGGCGGCCGGAAGCGCGTGATCGTCCCCGGAGCGGGCGCAAAGTTGCGGGACGGATCCTCGGCGTTCAGCCGGATCTCGATCGCGTGGCCGCGCCGCGGCGCGCGTCCGGTCAGCGAGAGGCGCTCGCCCGCGGCCACCCGCAGCTGCTCGCGGACAATGTCGACGCCGGTGACGAGCTCGCTGACGGGATGCTCGACCTGGAGGCGAGCGTTCAGCTCGATGAAATGGAAGGTGCCGTCCGCGCCGAGCAGGAACTCGAAGGTGCCCGCGTTCTCGTAGCCGATCGTCCGGCACGCGCGCTCTGCCGCCGCCTCCATCTCCTCGCGCAGCTCGGGCGTCAGCGCCGGCGACGGCGACTCTTCGATCAGCTTCTGATGGCGTCGCTGGATCGAGCACTCGCGCTCGCCGAGCGTGAGCACGCCGCCGTCCTTGTCGCAGAGCACCTGGATCTCGACGTGCCGCGCCGGCACGAGCGCCTTCTCGAGGTAGAGCGAGCCGTCCAAGAACGCCGCTTCCGCCTCGACCCGCGCTGTCGAGTACGCCGCGTCGAGCTCGTCGGGGCCATGGACGAGGCGCATCCCCTTGCCGCCGCCGCCGGCCGTCGCCTTCAGCAGCACGGGGAAGCCGAGCTCCTCCGCGGCCACGCGCACCTCGGCGAGCGTCGCGCCGCCCTCGGTGCCGGGGACGAGCGGGACACCGGCCGCCTTCAGCTCGGCCTTCGCGCGCGCCTTGTCGCCCATCCGCTCCATCACATCGGCCCCGGGCCCGACGAAGACGAGGTCCGAGTCCTCGCACGCTCGCACGAACGCCGGGTTCTCGGAGAGGAAGCCGTACCCGGGATGGACGGCCTCGCACCTCGTCGTCTCGGCCGCGGCGATCACGCTCGCGACGCGCAGGTAGCTCTCGGAGGCCGATGGCGGCCCGATGCAGACGGCCTGGTCGGCGAGCCGGACGTGGAGCGCGTCGCGGTCGGCGGTCGAGTAGACCGCGACGGCCTCGGCGCCGAGCTCGTGCACGGCGCGGACGATCCGAACGGCGATCTCGCCGCGGTTCGCTACGAGGACGCGGCTGAACATCAGAGGACGGGAGGCGAGGCGATCGCCTCGAGCTCGAACAAGAGCTGCCCGAACTCGACCGGCTTGCCGTTCTCAGCATGGATCGCCGTGACGCGGCCGGCTGCGTCCGCCTTCAGCTCGTTGAAGAGCTTCATCGCCTCGAGCAGGCAGAGCGTCTGGCCCGGCGCGACGACGTCGCCCAACTCGACGAACGACGGCGTCCCCGGCTCGGCCTGGCGGTAGAAGACGCCGACCATCGGCGACTCGACGCGGATCGAGCTGGTCGCTGCGGCAGGGACGACAGGCAGCTCGCCGGGCTCGTCCTCGGCGAGGGGTGCCGCGAGCTGGAGCGCGGGACGCTCGTCCGCCCGGCGGACCGAGACACGCATGCCCTCGTCCTCGATCTCGACCTCCGCGACCCCGCTCTCCTGGACGATTCTGACGAGCTCACGGATCCGCTGCTCGCGCGTCTCCTCGAGCGTCGTCTCGCCGCGATCGTCGCGGCTGTGGCGGGCGCGGATGGTGCGGAGCAACGCCTCGGCCTCGTCACCGAAGAGCGCGATCAGGACGAGCTCCTCCTCGCTTGCGGCGAGCCCCTCGGCCTCGAGGCGCACGTCCTCGGCGGTCGGCGGGTCTTCGTCGAGCGGGTCCAGCCCGTCGGAGAGCAGCGCGACCGCGCGGGCCACGGTCGCGTCGACCGATCCGGGCGGACTGCCGAAGCCGCCCTGCACGAGCGAGCGAAACTCGTCGACGACCGTCCCGTAGCGGCGGGCCGAGAGCACGTGGATCAACGCCTGTGACGCGAGAATCTGCCCGATCGGCGCCGCGAGCGGCGGCCAGCCGGTCTCGCGCCGAATCTGCTGCAGCTCGTCGAGCGTCTCCAGCAGGCGATCGGCGGCGGCGTGCGCGCGCAGATGCGTGTCGAGGGCGGCGACGAGGCCGGTCGGGAGGTCATACTCGGCCGCGCGCACGGCGATCCGCGGCGCGTGCGGCGTGATGATCTCGTCGCCGATGTGCTCGTCGACGAGATCGGAGGCCTCCCACAGACGAGCGATGTCGACACCGGTGTCGAGCCCCATTCCGGCGAGCGCGGAGGCGAGCGACTCCCCGGCGATACGATGCAGCGACAGCGCAAGCGGGTAGACGGCGCAGGCGATCATGTCGGCGCCGGCGCGGGCGGCCTCGAGCGAGTCCGCGAGCGCGGTGCCGCCGGCGCCCTGGCAGTAGAAGCCGACCGGAAGGCCGGATGCCTCCTTGACGCGCCCGACGAGCTCCCCGGCCTGGTGCGGCTCCAGGCCGCCGCTCGGGTCGTGAACGAGCGCTCGCGTCGCCTTGATCTCGGGTAGCTCGCGCGCCTGCTCGACGAGCTTGTCCATCGCGCTCTCGTCGCCCGGGCTGTAGACGAGGCCGGCGTGGAACTCCTTGCCCGCGTCGATGATCGCCTCGCCGGGCTCGCGGAGGTTGGAGACATCGTTGAGCGGGTCGTGCAGGCGGAAGACGTCGATCCCGTTCTCGGCCGCGGAGGCGACGAAGCGGCGGACGAAGTCGGCTCCGACGGGCCGCGAGCCGATGAGGAAGCGGCCGCGCAACGCCAGCCCGAGCGGCGTCGTCGTCCGGGACTTGAGCGCGCGGATCCGCTCCCAGGGGCTCTCGACACCGCGGCGGACCGCTGTGTCGAAGACGCCGCCGCCCGAGACCTCCAGCAGCGCGAACCCGGCACGGTCGAGCACCTCGGCGATCCGCAGCAGCTCGCCGGTCGGCACTTTCCCGGCGAGCGGTTCCTGCGAGAGCAGGCGGATGGTGGTGTCTACGAGCCGCGGCACGGGGTAGACCTTACCGAGTGAATTCTGCATTGGACGCAGCGGTCGCGGTGGCGTGCGAGGCGGGGCTCGAGGTCCGGGAGCCCCGCCTGCTCCGAGATCTGACCAACGTTCTCGTGCACCTCGCGCCCTCCCCGGTGGTCGCGCGCGTGCCGATGACGTTCACCCGCATCCGGGGGCGGGACTGGATCGAGCGCGAGCTGGAGCTGACCGCGTTCCTCGCCGGCGCAGGCGCCCGGGTCGCCCGGCCGTGCCGGTCGGTCGATCCGGGACCCCATGAACGGGACGGGTATCTCGTCACGCTCTGGGAGTACGTCCACCACGATCCAGCGCGCCCGCTCGACGCTCGGCGCACGGGCGAGGCGCTGCGCGAGATCCACGAGCTGCTTGCGACACGGGACGGCGACGGGATCGCGCACTTCGCGCGGCTCGACGAGATCGAGACGCTCGTGGCGCTGCTCGAGCTCCCACCGGACGAGACGCACCTCTTTCGGGAGGCCATTGCTGCCGCCCGGAGCGCCGTCGACGCGCTCGACCTGGAGCTGCAGCCCGTCCACGGAGACGCGCACCTGTCGAACGTGCTCCGTACATCGTCGGGGCCCCTCTGGAGCGACTTCGAGAACGTCTGCCTGGGGCCTCGCGAGCTCGACATCGCCTGCAACGAGATCCGTGCTCGGACCCGCGGCCGGGAGCGGGAGGACGACGAGTTGCTGGCCGGCTACGGCCAGTTCGATCCTGCGCTCGTTTCGGCGCTGATCCCCGTGCACGCGCTATTCCTCGCCGCGTGGACGTTCGAACTGGCGGAGCGGACACCCGAGGTCCGGCCGCACGCGGCCGAGCGGCTCGGCTGGGTCCGCGAAGGCTTCGGGCTCTAGGCGACGCGGGCCGACATCACGCTCGACTGATGTAGCGGGCCTCGCGCGGATCGACCTTGATCCGATCGCCCACGTTCACGAACAGCGGCACCGCGACGACGGCGCCGGTCTCGAGCGTCGCCGGCTTCGTCACGTTCGAGACCGTGTCTCCCTTGACGCCCGGCTCGGTCTCGGTGACCGCCAGCTCGAGCGAGGACGGCAGCTGCACCCCCGACGGCTGACCGCCGACGAAGAGGAGCTGCACCGGCGTCGAGGGCTGCATGTATGGCAGCTCGGCCTCCAGAGATGCGTGTGGCAGCGACAGCTGCTCGTAGGTGCCCTCGTCCATGAAGACGACCTCGTCGCCGGAGTCGTAGAGGTACTGCATGTTCTTGACCTCGGTGAAGACGCGCGGGAACTTCTCGCCCGCTCGGAAGGTCTTGTCGACGACCGAGCCCGAGTTGATGCTCTTCACCTTCGTGCGGACGAAGGCGCCGCCCTTGCCCGGCTTCACGTGCTGGAAGTCGACGATCCGCCAGACCGAGCCTTCCAGCTCGATGTGCATCCCGGTCTTGAACTCGTTCGTGCTGACGACGTCGGCCACGGCGCCGGAGATTACCTGACGGTCGTCAACTCCTTGGACACGTGGGTCAGCCGTTCGCGGCCGGCATCGGTGACGAGCACCATGTCCTCGATCCGGACGCCGCCGACGCCGGGGATGTAGATGCCGGGCTCGCAGCTGATCACGTTGCCCGACTCGAGCGTGTCGGTCGATTCCGCCCGCACCGCCGGGGCTTCGTGCACCTCGAGCCCGATCCCGTGGCCGAGGCCGTGGCCGAACTGCTCGCCCCAGCCGGCCGCGGCAATCACGTCGCGCGCGGCGGCGTCGGCATCACGGCCGTTCACCCCGGGCCCGTACGCCTCGAGCCCCGCGAGCTGCGCCTCGAGACAGACGTCGTAGGCGCGCGCGAGCTCGTCCGGGAGCTCACCGGTCGCGAAGGTGCGGGTGCAGTCGGAGGCGTAGCCGTCGATGCGGCACCCACCGTCGACGATCACGAGCGTGTTGGGCGGCATCGCGACGTCCCTTGCCTCCGAATGGGGATTGGCGGCGTTCTCCGCGGCCGCGACGAGCGTGTCGAACGACAGCTCCGCCGAGCCGTGCTCGTGGCAGAGCTCACGGATCCGCCAGGCGAGCTCGCGTTCGGTCCGGCCTGTGAACTGCTCCTCCGCGAGCGCGCCGAACACCAGGTCCGACACGGCCGCCGCCTCGCGCAGCGAGTCGATCTCCTCCGGCTCCTTGATCGCCCGCAGGCGCTCGACGAGGCCGGTCTGCGCGACGGTGTCGACTCCGCCCCCGCGGAGTTGTCCGTGCGCTGCGACCGTGAGCACGTGCGCCTCGATCCAGATCGTGCGGCCCGCGAGCCGCGTCGCGAGGTCTCCGATCACGGCGCGCGCGGTGCGTTCGAAACGCACGCCCTCGAGCGCACTCGCCCGCTCCGCGTAGCGAAAGTCGGTGTAGAGCGTCGCGGCCCCGTCCGGCTCGACGAGCACGGCGGCGTTCGAGCTCGCGAGGCCGGTCAGCCAGAAGACGTTGACGAGGCTCGAGACGAGCAGCGGCTCGTCGAGCAGCGCCGCGAGCCGCTCGAGCCTGCTCATCCGGCGTCCTTCGCCGGACGAGCTTCAGGGGGTGCGGGGGAACTTGGAAGTTCCCCCGCAAGACAGAAGAAGGGGGCTCGTGAGGGAAACCTGGTTTCCTCCGCGGGAGCGAGCCGAAGGCGCGCGACGCTCACGGCTGGGCCGCCAGGAACTCGAGTGCTTCCTTGTACCCCTCCGGGCCTTTCCCGAGCACGCGCTTCGACGCGAGATCGCCGACTACCGAGTGCCGCCGCCACTCCTCCCGCTGCTCGATGTCGGACAGGTGCACCTCCACGACCGGAACCTTGAAGAGCTCGACCGCGTCGCGGATCGCATAGCTGTAATGGCTCCATGCGCCCGGATTGAGGATGACGCCGCCGGCCCAGTCGAGCGCGTCGTGGCACCAGTCGACGAACTGTCCCTCGTGGTTCGTCTGCCGGCAGCGCGTCGTACAGCCGAGCTCCTTCGACCAGGCATAGATCCGGCCCTCGAGCTCCGAGAGTCCGAGCCCGCCGTAGAGGTCCGAGTCGCGTCGGTCGAGCACGTCCAGGTTGACTCCGTTGAGAACCGCGATGCGCACGAGGCGATGCTATCCGTCGATCAGGGAGTCGAGCGCCGCCCGGATCTCGGCGGCGGGGAGCTCGACTCCGATGCGCGGCGCTCCCGGCGCGTCGAGGAGGACGAGCCTGGGGACGCCGCCGACCGCCTTCTTGTCGCGCGCCAGCGCCGCCCACGCCCGCTCGCGATCGACCCGCACCCGCTCGGGGCGCAGCGTCTCCTCGACGGCGGTCGTGTCGAGCCCGGATAGCCGCAGTGCCGCCAGCAGCCCGAGTGCGACGGCCCGTCCGTGCGGGAGCTCGAACCCGGCCGCCGCCTCGAGCGCGTGCGCGAACGTATGACCGAGATTGAGCTGGGCCCGTTCGCCCCGGTCGTGCGGATCGCGCAGGCAGAGCGCCGTCTTGAACGCGGCCGCACGGCGCACCTGCTCGTCGAGCGGCAGCTCCCAGAGCGACTCGCCCGCGAGCAGGCCGGTCTTCACCACCTCGGCGTGACCGTTCTCGAGCTCCTGCTCCGGCAGCGTCGCGAGGGTCGTGGGGTCGATGACGGTCCGCACGGGCCAGTGAAAGGCGCCGACGAGATTCTTGCCGTCGGGGAGGTCGATCGCGGTCTTGCCGCCGATCGCGGCGTCGACCTGGCCGACCAGCGTCGTCGGCACCGCCACCCAGTCGATCCCGCGAAAGTAGGTCGCGGCGGCGAAGCCGGCGACATCGGTGGTGCAGCCGCCGCCGAGGGCAACCAGCATGCCGCTCCGCTCGAGCCGCAGCGCGTGCCAGAGCGCCTCCAGCGACTCGACCGTCTTCGCCTGCTCGCCCGGCGCGAGCTCGTGCATCGCCTGTGCGCGAGCGCCGAGCGCGAGCTGGACGTCCATCCCGTAGATCCCGGCCACACGAGCGTCGCTGACGACCTCGATCGGAGCAGCGCCCGGGACGAGCGTGCCGAGCTGCTCGAGGACGCCCGGCTCGACACGGACGCCGCCGGCCGCGAGGACGGCTCCGTCGAGGTCGCCCGCACGCGCGTCCGCCGCGTCGTCGTAGAGGGGCTGTCGCTGCTCGTAGAGCGTCCGGAACGCCGCCTCGTCCCGCGCGAGCGGCCGGTCGCCGCCACCGACACGGCGCCACGCTTCCTCGGCGTCGATCTCGACGAGGAGCGTGACAGCGCGCTCCCGTAGCGACGAGCGGATCCGGTCAGTCCCGACCGCGCCGCCACCCAGCGCGATCACGGCGGGCGTGCTCGAAGCCAGGGCGTCGAGTGCGTGCTTCGACTCCCGCAGGCGGAAAGCGGCTTCGCCGCCGGTCTCGAAGATCCGCGCGATCGGCTGCTCGCGCTCGATCACGTCGTCGACGTCGACGAACGGCCGCCCGAGCTTCTCCGCGAGCGCCGCACCGAGCGTCGACTTCCCCGCCCCCATGAAGCCGATCAGCGCCACATGACGGTCTAGCGCGTGCGTATGCGCTCCAGGTACGCCGTGTGCGCCGCGAGCATGTCGCCGAGGGCGTCGCCGCCGAGCTTCTCCCGCGCGGCGCGAGCGAGCTCCCAGGCGACAGCCGCCTCCGCGACGACCGCGAGCGCCTCGACCGCGGCGACGTCGCTGCGCTCGACGAGCGCCTGCCCCGGCTCGCCGGTGGCGAGGTCGACGGAGTCGAGCGGCCGCATCAGCGTCGGCAGCGGCTTCATCGCCGCGCGGACGACGATCTCCTCCCCGTTCGAGACGCCCGCCTCGATCCCGCCGGCCCGGTTGGAGCGCCGCTTCAGGCGCTGCTTGTCGACATCGTGCTCGATCTCGTCGTGCGCCGCCGAGCCACGCTCGCCGGCCAGCGCGAAGCCGTCGCCGACCTCGGCGCCCTTCACCGCCTGGATCCCCAGGAGCGCCGCCGCGAGCCGCGCGTCGAGCCGGTCCTCGCGCGTCGCGTAGGAGCCGAGGCCGGGGAAGACGCCTGTCGCGCGCACCTCGACGACACCGCCGAGCGTGTCCCGATCGGCGCGGGCGGCGTCGATCGCGGCCTCCCAGCCGTCGCGCACGCCGCCGATCTCGAGCACCGAGCCCAAGACCTCGATCCCGAGCTCGCGCAGCAGCGCCTTCGCGACCGCTCCGGCAGCGACGTAGACGGCCGTGTGCCGAGCGCTCGCACGCTCGAGCGCGTCGCGCACGTCCTCGTGGCCGTACTTGAGCACGCCGGCGAGGTCGGCGTGGCCGGGCCGCGGCAGCGTCACCGGCTTCGTCCCCTTCCCGGTCGGCTCGCC
>JBDSOJ010000060.1:0-3404 GCA_039914895.1 Gaiellaceae bacterium | reverse complement strand
TGCCGGCGTCGCAGGTCGCGCTGGACCCGGTCGAGCGCTCCGCGATGCTCCTTGATCGCGTCGTTCAGATTCGCGCCCCGTCTGCCGGAGACCGCCGCCTCCTGCGCAGCGCGCAGCCGCTTTGCCGACTGGATCAACGCTCGCACCTCCGACGGGTCGTCGCGCAGGAGCTCGTTCAGCGCGGCGGCCGCGACGCTCGGCTTGGGGAGCGCCGCGACCGCCGCCGCCAGCTCGGGATCGTCCTGCAGAAGCGCCTTCGCGCGCGTGTTGCGGGCCGTCGTGAACTCCTCGCGCGGCAGCCCGTACAGCTTCTGCGTCTCCCGGACGAGCGGCTCGATTCCGGACTCCTACCCGGGCAGCTTCGCCGCGATCACGTCGATCTGCTCGACCGCCGGCGCCTCGGAGAACAGATCGTCCGCCTGGGCGAAGAGGGCTTTCGCGACTTCGCCGTTCAGGTGCGCCTGCCGCCCGTTCTCGTCGGGGAAGACGTCAAAGATCCCGAACTCCGAGTCGCTGAAGCGGATCGCGAACCAGGCGGTCGTGTCGGGCTCGTCCTCGACGAGCGCCTGGCCCCCCTCGAGGAAGCTCTCGACGTCGGCTTCCTTGCCGGGCTTTGCCTTCAGACGGACGAGTAGACCTTTGCTGACCATCGGATTCCCTTCAGTCGGTGTCCGGCGTCTCCTGCCCGCGCCGCGCGCGACGAAACGCGACGAGCGCGCGGGCGGGGAGGAGGCAGACGAGCTCGCGGCCGATGAGGAGCGGCGGCCGCGAGCGATCGGCGGTGACCACGTCGAGGGAGACGTCCGGGCCGAGCGCCGCGCGGACGAGCAGGCGCGCCCGCCGCGCGTGCCACGTGGACGTGACGAGCACGACCTCGTCGGCGCCGACCTCCCCGGCGACCACCGCGACGGCGCGGGCGTTGCCGAAAGTCGAGCGCGCGTCGCCGTCTGCGAGCAGCCGTGAGGCGGGGCCGCGCCAGGCCGAGCGCATCAGCTCGGCCTCGGAGGGGCGGTGGCGCCGCCGCGACCAGCCTGAGAAGAGCACGGCGTCGGCGTCGTCGGCGGCACGCTCGGCGGCCGCCAGCCGTGCAGCACAGACCGGATGGAGACCGTCGCCGCGCCGGGTCGAATAACCGAGGACTGCGACGAGCCGCGTCACCGCCGCCAGAGCCGTTTCGCCCCGAGCAGCGTGCCGATCACCGTCACGACGAGCAGGAACGCCTTCTTCCCCTTCAGCTTCGACTCGCCGCTGGCGCGCTCGCGCATGTCGACCGGAACCTCCTCGACGCGGAGGCCGGCCTCGTGCAGCCGGAGCACCGCCTCGACCTCGGGCGCGCCGCTCGCGTACGGCAGCGCCAGCGCGGGCAACGCTTTTGCGGAGGCGGCGTAGAGCCCGCTCGTCGCGTCGTTGAACGGCCGGCCGAGCGCGACGCGCATCGAGCGGCGCAGCAGGCCGGTGCCGAGCTTGCGGATCCCCTCCGGCTCGTAGCGGTACGGCTCGTAGCCGGGTCCGCTGACGAAGCGGGAGCCAACGGCCACGTCGGCACGACCCGTTTTGACCAGCTCGAGCAGCCGGCGCAGCTCGGCGGCCGGATGCTGGCCGTCGGCGTCGACGCGGCCGCAGAAGGCGTAGCCCCGCTCGTGCGCCCAGGAGTAGCCGGCGGCGATCCCTGCCTGCAGGCCGCGGTTCTCGCCGAACGAGAGCACCTCGGCGCCGTGCTCGCGCGCGACGTCGGCGGTGCGGTCTGTCGAGCCGTCGTCGACGACGAGCACATCGGCGTCCGGTAGCTCCCGGCGCAGCTCGTCGAGTACTGCCGCCACGTTCTGCTCCTCGTTCCAGGCGGGGATGAAGACGAGCGTGTCGCTCATCGCGGTCAGAACGGGCCGGACTCGTGCCGGTACGGCTGCCCGAACTCGCTCCTCTCGCCGTGGAAGACGAGGTCGACGGCGTAGTTGATCACGTATGCGACGACGATCAAGGCCGATGGGAGCGCGATCAACGAGAGCCCGAGCACGCTCAGCGGCCAACGGCGCAGCCCCCAGGCGAAGCCGGCAGCGGCCAGCGCGGGCGGCAGCGTCCACCACGCTGCTTCGCCCGCCAACCAGACGAAGATCGCGGAGCCGAAGAGCGTGAGCAGGTGGAGCCCGAAGACCGTCACGAACGCCCAGCCCCCCGGTCTGCGGGCGAGACTCGCGAGGCTGACGGCCGTCCACATCAGCCAGCGCCGGAGGAAGTGCACGTCCGACTCCTCGAGCGCGACGCGGAAGAGGAAGTCGGCCCGCTTGTCGGGCACGTCGGGCAGGTCGATCAGGTGGTCGTGCAGGAGGGCCGGCCGCGTGTGCTTGCCGTGGCTTGCGATGAACCACCAGAGCCACGGCGGCACGGAGGCGAGGTCGGTCGAGTTGTCCTTGTCCGGCGCCCTGTGGAGGTCGTGCGGCGGCACCGCGTACTCGGTCGGCTCGCCGTCACGACGTGCCCGCTCGGGCACCTCGTAGCGGAAGCCTTCGAGCAGCTGCCACGTGTTCGGGCTCACCTGACGCAGCTCGATCTCCGGCCCCTTGTCGTCCAGCCGGTTCCAGGGGCGTTTCGTGAGCACGTCCCACGCTTGCTTCTGCTCGCTGGTGGCCTCGAGATACGGCACCGCTTGATCATGGACGAGCGAAGGGCGCCGCGTGACCCGAGCTACGGTCGCAGCCTGACCAGGACGAGGCTGTCCTCGGTCTCCGAGTACGCGACCAGCCCACCCATCGCGTACAGCCGATCGGCGCTCTCGCGGAGCGGGTCGAGGCCGGGCGTGCTCAGGAGGTCGCGTTCGAAGACCAGGAGCACGTGGCGCGTCGGAGTCTGGGGCAGCCCGACGACGACCAGGTCGGCGGCCGTGTCCCGGAAGGTGGTGAGCGCGAGCTCGACGGCCTGCCGGCGGGCGGTCACGGCGCCCCGGCCGACCGAGCAGGGCCGCAGCGAGCCGCGGTCGCAGAGGCTGAAGTAGACGCCGTTGCCTGCGGAAACGCTTCGTCCGCTCCAGAGCAACGGGTCGATCAGCTCGAGGGTCGCGACACCCGCCGTCGTCGCGGCGCCGGAGACGGGGAGCGTCGCAGGAGCCGCCGCGAGCGCCGTTCCGCACGTCGCACAGGCGACGGCCGCGACGAGCATCTGGCGCATCCCGATCATGTTCCTCCTGACGTGTCGAGACCTCCCCGTCTTCCCCGTGGTAAACAATTCGCCCGTGGCCGAGTACCCGTACGTCCACCGCGACCGCGTCCGCTTTCGCGACTGCGACGCGATGGGGCACGTCAACAACGCCGTCTACTCGACCTACCTCGAGGAGGCGCGAATCGGCGTCCTCGGCGACCTGATCTCCTTCATCCTCGCCCGCGTCGAGATCGACTTCCGCTCGGAGCTGC